>NZ_JBIKJI010000111.1:0-7287 GCF_044361065.1 Flavobacterium sp. | reverse complement strand
GGGAAAGAAAAAAGGATACGATGTATTTGTGACCGACTTTGGAAAAATAAAAGAAAATTATAAAGAAGTTCTTAGTATTAATGCAATTGCTTGGGAAGACGAAAAGCACACAGAAGATTTAATTCTGAATGCCGATGTAGTAATGAAAAGTCCTGGAATTCCAGATAAAGCGCCCATAGTAAAAAAGTTACTTGAAAAGAATATTCCAGTAATTTCAGAAATTGAATTTGCAGCGCCTTTTACTACTGCAAAAACAATCGGAATTACCGGAAGTAATGGTAAAACTACCACAACCTTGCTAACCTATCACATCCTAAAACAAGGTGGTTTAAATGTAGGTTTAGCAGGTAATATTGGAAAAAGTTTTGCTTGGCAAGTAGCCGAAAATAAACACGATTGTTATGTGTTAGAATTAAGTAGTTTTCAATTAGATGGAATAATAAATTATAAGCCAGATATAGCGATTATTTTGAATATTAGTCCAGATCATTTGGACAGATACAATTACGATTATAATTTATATATCGATTCAAAGTTCAGAATAACAATGAATCAAACAGAAACAGATTATTTAATATACGATGATGATGATGAAGCCATTTCAAATTGGTTTGCCTCACATCAAACAAAAGCAAACAAAGTGCCTTTTTCAATTTCAAAACAATTAAGTAAAGGCGGAAGCATTACAGAGAATAACGAAATAAGTATCAACCTAAACGAAGACCAATTTACTATGCCAATTCATCAACTTGCTTTAGAAGGAAAACATAACGTAAAAAACGCTATGGCTGCAACAACGGTTGCACAATTAATGAATATTAGAAAAGCGACTATTAGAGAAAGTTTAACCAGTTTTCAGGGTGCTGAACACAGATTGGAAAAAGTGTTAAAAATAAACAATGTGCAATACATTAATGATTCGAAAGCTACGAATGTAAACGCTACCTTTTTTGCCTTAGATAGTATGATTACACCAACAGTTTGGATTGTTGGAGGTGTTGATAAAGGGAATGATTACGACGAGTTAATGGCTTTGGTACGTGAAAAAGTAAAAGGCATCATTTGCTTAGGAGTTGACAATAAAAAGTTAACCGATAAGTTTGAAGGATTGGTTGAAATGTTTGTGGAAACAACTTCTATGTCTGAAGCAGTAAAAATTGCAAACAAAATGGCTGAAAAAGGCGATACGGTGCTACTTTCTCCTGCTTGTGCAAGTTTCGATTTATTCGAAAACTATGAAGACAGAGGACGTAAATTCAAACAAGCGGTACAAAATTTATAATTGATTTTTTTAATCAAAGCAACAAATTAAAATGAACAAAATCATAAACCAACTTAAAGGAGATAAAACCATTTGGGCTGTAATTGTATTACTGGCTTTGGTATCTTTTTTACCCGTATATAGTGCGAGTACAAACTTAGTATATACAGTTGGTAATGGAAAAGGTTCTACATTAATCCTTTTACTAAAACATTGTACACACGTAATAATAGGGTTAGGTATTGTATTTTTTATACATAAATTACATTTCGAAAAGTTTAAAAAATATTCCATTTTTGCTATTTGGATTATTATTCCAGCGTTACTTTTTACATTATTACAAGGAAAAACTATTGGTGGTGCGAATGCAAGTCGATGGTTGGAAATTCCATTTGTCAATTTTTCGTTTCAACCTTCTACGCTTGCCTTTGCAATCTTAATGGTATATGTAGCTCGAACGCTAACAAAAATTAACGAAACCAAATACACGTTTAAAGATTCGGTAATCCAAATTTGGATTCCAGTTGGAGCGGTTTTAATCTTTATTTTACCATCCAATTTTTCTACAGCTGCTTTAATGTTTGCAATGGTTTTTATGTTGTTGTATATTGGGCAATATCCTTTAAAATATTTAGGAATTGTGTTGGCTATTGGATTGGCATCATTGGCGCTTTTTTTCTTATTGGCGCAAGCCTTTCCAAAACATAAAACGTTTAGTCGTGTAAATACTTGGGTGAGTAGAATTGAAAATTTTACTTCGGATAAACCTGATGAAGATAAATACCAAATTGAAAATGCTAAAATAGCCATTGCAGTCGGGAAAATAAATGGTGTAGGACCTGGAAAAAGTATTCAAAAGAATTTTTTACCACAATCGTCTTCCGATTTTATTTTCGCCATTATTATTGAAGAATACGGCTTAATTGGCGGATATGTTTTGGTGTTTTTTTATATGCTGTTGTTTTTTAGATTCTTAATACGAGCCAATAAAACCACAAATTTGTTTGGAAAATTATTAATCATCGGACTTGGTTTTCCAATTATAATTCAAGCCTTAATTAATATGGGTGTAGCGGTTGAATTATTGCCAGTTACAGGACAACCATTGCCATTAATTAGTAGTGGAGGAACTTCTATTTGGATGACGTGTTTGTCGTTAGGAATTATATTAAGTGTTACTAAAAGAGAAGATGAAATTGCCGCTGATTTAAAAGATTTTCAAGATAAAGAAGCTGCTTTACAGCGATTAATCGAAAGAGAAGTTGTGGTAATGAATGCTGAAAATGCTGTGGAAAACCTTTCGGAAGACGAGCATAAAGTAAATGATATGAAGTATTCTATTCGTGAATCTTTAAAACAAGATAACGAAACAGAACAAGGCGATAGTTTGGTGAACGGACAAAATCCAATGAATGCAGTAATAAACAAAAAATAATGGCAAATAAATTTATCATTAGCGGCGGAGGAACTGGTGGACACATTTATCCAGCAGTTGCTATTGCAAACGAATTAAAAGCGCAATTTCCAGATGCCTCGTTTTTGTTTGTAGGTGCGAAAGATAAAATGGAAATGCAAAAAGTGCCGCAAGCGGGTTATAAAATTGAAGGACTTTGGATTGCCGGATTGCAACGTAAAATCACAGTTCAAAACGCATTGTTTCCAATAAAATTAGCTTCAAGTTTACTTAAATCGTTTTTTATTTTAAAAAGATTTAAACCAGATGTGGTTATAGGAACTGGAGGCTTTGCAAGTGGTGCTGTTTTAAAAGTTGCTTCAATGTTAGGTATTCCTACTGTTATTCAAGAGCAAAATTCATATCCAGGAATTACCAATAAATTATTAGCCAAAAAAGCCAATTCTATTTGTGTGGCATACGAAAACTTAGAACGTTTTTTTCCAAAAGAAAAATTGCATTTTACTGGAAATCCAGTTCGTCAGGATCTAATGGAAGTGGCCAGTAAAAAAGAAGAAGCAATTGCTCATTTTAATTTAGATGCCTCTAAAAAAACACTTCTAATTTTAGGAGGAAGTTTAGGCGCAAGAAGAATAAATCAACTAATTGAAAAAGAACTTGATTTTTTATTACAATTAGATTTTCAAATTATCTGGCAATGCGGAAAGCATTATTTAAATGAATATTCAAAATATAACGAAAAAGAAAACGTGCAAGTAACGGCATTTATTGATAGAATGGATTTGGTATATGCAGCAGCTGATGTCGTGATTTCTCGTTCTGGGGCTTCTTCAGTTTCAGAATTATGTATCGTTGGAAAACCAACCATTTTTATTCCATCGCCTAATGTTTCAGAAGACCATCAAACTAAAAATGCTAAAGCAATTGTAGAAAGAGGTGCCGCCATTTTAATTAAAGAATCAAATTTAGATGACGAATTTAAAATTGTTTTCGAAGCGATAGTTAAGGATCAAGGGAAATTGCAAAACCTAACAGAAAATATTAAAAAATTAGCAAAACCAAACGCCACTAAAGCAATAGTGGAAGAAATAAAAAAAGTACTAAAAAAATAATGAATTTAAACCAAATACATAACGTCTATTTTATTGGTATCGGTGGTATCGGAATGAGTGCTTTGGCGCGTTATTTTCAATTCCTTGGAAAAAATGTGGCGGGTTACGATAAAACAGAAACGCAGCTAACTCACGAATTACAAGACAATGGTATTAAAATTCATTTTGAAGATAGTATTGCATTAATTGACCAACGATTTAAAAACACAGAAAACACATTAGTGGTTATTACGCCAGCAGTTCCAAAAAATCATACCGAATGGAACTTCTTTTTAGATAACGGATTTACGGTAAAAAAACGAGCTGAAGTTTTAGGCATTATTACAAAAGATACGTTTTGTTTTGCAGTGGCAGGTACGCACGGAAAAACAACAACATCAAGTATTTTAGGACATATTTTGTATGAAAGTGGTGTAGATGTTACTGCTTTTTTAGGCGGAATTGTTGAAGGTTACGATTCTAATTTAATCGGTACAGGAAAAACAGTTACAGTTGTTGAAGCTGACGAATTTGACCGTTCGTTTTTACATTTACATCCAAATTTGTCTTGCATTACTTCTATGGATGCGGATCATTTAGATATTTATGGTGATGTGGCAGCTATTGAAGCTTCATTTAAAGAATTTGCACAAAAAGTACCTTCAGAAAATTTATTTATTATTAAAGGTTTGCCTTTAGAAGGAAATACAATTGCTGTAAATGTAGGCGCGGATTACGTTGCTCAAAATATCAGAATTGAAAATGGTTTTTATGTTTTTGATGTAAAAACCGCTACAGAATTAATTGAAAATATAAAATTTGGCTTACCTGGTCATCACAATTTAACAAATGCTTTATTGGCATTTGCAATGGCAAAATCATACGGTATTTCAAATGACAAAATAAGTAATGCATTAGCTACATTTCAAGGTGTAAGACGTCGATTTTCATTTCAAATAAGAAACGAAAAATTAGTGTATATTGATGATTATGCACATCATCCTACCGAAATAAATGCAGTGCATCAAGCGGTTAGAGAGTTGTATCCAAACAAAAAAATAATAGCTTGTTTTCAACCTCATTTGTTCAGTAGAACAAAAGATTTTGTTGATGGTTTTGCAGAAAGTTTGTCGCAGTTTGACGAAATACTGTTATTGGAAATTTATCCAGCAAGAGAACTGCCAATTGAAGGCGTAAATTCAAGTTGGTTATTAGATAAAATTACATCAAAAAAGAAACAGTTAGTAACCAAAGAAAAGTTATTAACATCCTTTGAAAATTCCGATGCAGAAGTATATGTAACGATAGGTGCAGGAGATATTGGTGAAATGGTTAAGGACATTAAAAAAGTGCTAAATGAAAAAATTTAATTGGCAAAATATTCGGTTAGTATTGATGTTAATTGTGGTAATTTTCTTGTATTCTTTTACGCAAAATAGAAGTCAAAACAAGAAAATCAACAAGATACAAGTTGAGTTTCAGGGTAATAACAAAATGTTTTTAACAAATGAAATGGTTAATAACTTGTTAATACAAAATTTGGGAGGCACTTCCTCAATTCAAAAAGATAAAGTAGATTTGAAAGAATTGGAAAGTGCCCTAAAAAAGCAATCATTTATCGAAAATGCTGAAGTGTATATTTCAGAAGACGGTATGTTAACAACTAAAGTTTTGCAGAAGTCCCCAATCGCAAGAGTTGTTAATAAAAACGGTGTTTTGTATGTTGATAAAAATGGCAGTATTTTTCAATTGTCGGACAATTTTTCATCAAGAGTTCCTATTGTTCAAGGAAATGTTGAAGGCGAATTTAAAAAAGGATTTATAGAAACTTTTAAGACCATTGAAAAAGATGATTTTTTGAAAAAACATATCATCGCAATCAAAATTCAGAAGAACGGAAGTATGTCGATGTTAACAAGAGAATATGATTACGATATCAATTTTGGAAAACCAATTTTAATAGATAAGAAGTTTAAAAATTATAAAGCATTTTATCAATACGCATCGAAAGATTCGTTACTTGGCAAGTACAAAACAATAAATTTAATTTTCACACAACAAGTAGTGTGTTCAAAATAATGAATAGATGATGAACAAAGAAAGTATTGCAGTAGGTTTAGACATTGGTACAACAAAGATTGTAGCAATGATCGGCAAGAAAAATGAGTACGGTAAGCTGGAAATCCTTGGGGTAGGGAAATCTAAAAGTTTAGGGGTGCACAGAGGTGTAGTCAATAACATTACGCAAACCATTCAATCTATTCAGGCAGCTATTTCAGAAGCAGAAAATAATTCAGGATATCGAATTAATGATGTAGTAGTTGGAATCGCAGGACAACACATACGTAGTATTCAACATACCGATTATATCAGTAGAAAAAATCCAGAAGAAGTAATTGGAGAATATGATATTGAACAATTAACGTGTCAAGTTCAAAATTTATCAATGCTTCCGGGTGAAGAAATTATTCACGCTTTACCACAAGAATTTAAAATTGATGGGCAATCAGAAATTTTAGAACCTGTTGGAATGTATGGAGCAAGAGTGGAATCAAGTTTTCATATTGTAGTAGGACAAGCCGCTTCTATCAGAAATTTAGGCCGTTGCGTTAAAAACGCAGGTTTAGAATTAACAGGTTTAACCTTAGAGCCTTTAGCTTCTGCTGATGCCGTTTTAAGTGAAGAAGAAAAAGAAGCCGGTGTAGCACTTATCGATATAGGTGGTGGTACAACAGATTTAGCCGTTTTCAAAAATGGTGTAATTCGTCATACTGCTGTAATTCCTTTCGGAGGAAATGTGATTACAGAAGACATTAAAGAAGGCTGTTCTATTATCGAAAAACAAGCCGAATTATTAAAAACACGTTTCGGATCGGCTTGGCCAGGAGAAAATAAAGATAACGAAATTGTTTCTATTCCTGGATTAAGAGGTCGTGAACCAAAAGAAATTTCATTAAAAAACTTGTCAAAAATTATTCACGCCAGAGTAGTGGAAATTATTGAACAAGTATATGCTGAAATAAAATTATACGGACACGACGAGCCGAAGAAAAAATTAATTGCAGGGATTGTGTTAACAGGAGGTGGTTCGCAACTACAACATATCAAACAATTAGTAGAATACATTACAGGTATGGATACCAGAATAGGATATCCAAACGAGCATTTGGCAGGAAATTCAAGCGAAGAATTATCGAGCCCATTATATGCTACATCTGTAGGTTTAGTTATGGAAAGTTTACGTAACCAAACCAATAGCGCAACTCCGTTTGTAGAGATGAAAATCCCTGAACCAGTTGTAGCAACTCCACAAGCACCAGTGGTTGAGGAAAGTGCAGAAAATGAAGTAGTAGCGGAAGAAACTACGTCAACACCGGTTGAAAACGAACCAACAAAAAGAAAAAAGAAATACGACTTTAATAACCTTTTAGGGAAAATTAAAGAGTTTTTAGATAATGTAGAATAAGGTTATTAGTAGCAAATAACACAAAAAAAACAAAGCCAAATATATGGAAAGCAAC
>NZ_JBIKJI010000095.1:0-8048 GCF_044361065.1 Flavobacterium sp. | reverse complement strand
ATTTTGTTTCGAAAAGTCAAATAGAACGACCATTTGGCGAACCAACAGAAGCTGATTTACGAATTTTAGAAGATTCCACACATTTCCGTGTTTTTGATGTAGATGGAAATATGAATAGTGCAAGAAGTTCTTTTTATCACCAATCTATCGGAGGATATCACGCGGCAAAACCTAAGAAAATGCAAGAAGTATTCGATTATCAAATTGCAAAAAACAATTTCGAAGTCTTGAATATGCTAAATGTGAAATATATTTTAAAATCTAATGAGGAAAGCAATCAACAGGCATTAGAAAATCCGAATGCGAATGGAAGTGCTTGGTTTGTTTCTAAAGTGAAAGATGTAATGACTGCAGATCAAGAAATGAAAGCTTTAGATAAGTTGAAAACGAATGATGAAGCCGTTATTAGTTTTGCATCAAATGATGCGATGTCGATTAAATCATTGGGTAAAATTTCAAAAGATTCCACTTCAATTATTGAGCTGATGTCATACAAACCCAATCATTTAAAATATGTTTCGGATAACTCTAAAAACGGTTTTGGTGTGTTTTCTGAAATGTATTACGAAAAAGGATGGAAGGCTACTATTGACGGAAAAGATGCTGAAATACTAAATGTAAATTACGTATTACGTGGCTTACAAATTCCAGCAGGAAAACATAAAATCGAGTTTATATTTGAACCAGATGTTGTAAAAACAGGAAGTACAATTGCTTTGATATCCACTCTTTTAATGCTTATTGCTATAGGGTTAGGGATTTTTTATTGGAGAAAGCAAAATAATCAATTAGCTGAAATAAAATAAATTCATATTAAACCTGTCAGGTTTATAAATATAACATTTTGAGTACAAATAAAGTTTTAATCATCACCTATTATTGGCCGCCAGCAGGTGGGCCTGGTGTGCAACGTTGGTTAAAGTTTGTGAAGTATTTGCCTGAATTTGACGTCGAACCTATCGTATATATTCCAGAGAATCCAAGTTATCCTTTGCTTGATGAAAAATTACTTTCGGATGTTTCTGATAAAACGATAATTCTGAAAAACAAAATATTCGAACCGTATGCTTTGGCTTCATTTTTATCGAAAAACAAAACAAAGAAATTAGGTGCTGGAATCATTACTCAAAAGAAAAAGCAATCGATTATTGAAAAAATAATGCTTTGGATTCGTGGGAATATTTTCATACCAGACGCTCGCGTTTTTTGGGTAAAACCTTCGGTAAAATATCTTAAAAAATACATTCAAGAAAACAATATTGAAACCATAATTACTTCAGGTCCGCCACATAGTTTGCATTTAATAGGTTTAGAATTAAAAAAGCAACTAAGTTTAAATTGGATTGCTGATTTTCGAGATCCGTGGACGACTATTGGTTATCATAAAGAACTCAAATTATCAAAATGGGCGAGTGCCAAGCACAAAGCATTAGAAAAAGAAGTAATGACAACTTGCGATACGATTTTAGTAACTTCACCCACAACAAAATCTGAATTTGAACGAATTACAAATCAACCTATTGAAGTCATTACAAATGGATATGATGTAGAGAAAATTGAAAAAAAATCTTTAGATGATGCGTTTACTTTAGCACATATTGGATCGTTTTTATCGGAAAGAAATCCGCAAATTTTATGGGAATCTTTATCAGAATTAATCGATGAAAATGAAGCGTTTGCTACTCATTTTAAATTAAAATTAATTGGAGCCGTAAGTAAAGAAGTTATACAATCAATTTCAGATTATAAGTTGGATACTTTTGTGCAAAATTTAGGTTATGTTTCGCACGAAGAAGCCATATTACATCAAAGAAGTTCGCAAGTTTTATTGTTAATAGAAATTGATTCGGATGACACAAAATGTATCATTCCAGGAAAACTTTTTGAATATATGGTTTCAGAAAGACCTATATTAGCCATAGGACCTAAAAATTCCGATTTCGAGAATATTATAAAACAGACAAATACGGGCGTTTTTTATCAATATAACGAGAAAAACGAGCTAAAAAGTCAAATTTTAAGCTATTTTAATCAATATTTAGATAAAAACTTAAAAGTTAATGCAGTCGGTTTACAACAATTTAGCAGAAAAAATTTAACAGAACAATTAGCAAAAACAATTTCAAAATTTAATAGCAAAACGTAATGTTAATAACACAGATTGGAGAAATAATTGAAATCTAAAACATCTAAAATAGTTAAAAAATCTAAATAATCTAAAAATCTAACCATCTAAAAATCTAAAAATCTAACAATCTAAAATGGGTATCGTAATTAAACAATCTATTAAAAACACCATCATTACTTTTATTGGTTTTGCTATTGGTGCGATTAATGTTTTGTATATGTATCCTGTTTTTTTAGGTAAGGAATATTTAGGTTTAACCAATTATGTTTTATCGGCGGCTAATATTTTGTATCCTATTTTATCATTTGGTATACAAAACACATTGATAAAGTTTTTCAATGAAAATAATAAAACAGAAGAAGAGCTAAGTAGTTATTTTAGTTATATGCTGTTGTTGCCATTACTTATCATTATTCCGTTTTTTGCGTTGTTTTATCTTTTTTACGAAAATATTGCTTTGTATGAATCGTCAAAAAACACAATTGTGTATGACTTTGTATGGGAAATTCCACTAATTGCTTTATTTATTGGTTATTTTGAGATTTTTTATGCCTGGTTGCGTGCCCATATGAAATCGGTTTTTGGATCTTTTGTTAAAGAAGTATTTGTAAGAATATTAGTAACTGTTTCGCTTTTTGCCGTTTATTTTGAATTCATAACATTACCACAATTTGTTCATTCCTTGGTTTTGGTATACGGTATTAGTTTGTTAGTAATAATTTACTATGCCAATAAAACGAAAAGTATTACGTTAAGTAAAAAGTTTCCGAAGAAAACCAAGTCTATTTTTGTATTTACCATTTTCATTATTTTATCGGCAAGTGTAGCCAATATGCTATTAGATATTGATAAATATATGATCAATCAATTTTTAAAAATTGAAAATATTGCCTTTTATTCTTTGGCTGTGTACTTGTCAATGGTTATTTCCGTTCCACAACGTGCGATGCATCAAATCACCTATCCAATTACAGCAAAATTAATTAGCGAAAATAAATGGCAAGAATTAAACGAATTATATAAAAAATCTTCGGTAACGCTTCAAGTTATTGGAGGGTTAATTTACATTGGAATTTTAGTAAACATAAATCAAGTGTATAAAATTCTTCCAAATGAAGGATATAGTCAAGGATTATTTGTAGTTTTTACTATTGGTTTGTCGAAATATTTTGATGTTATTTTAGGAAATAATAACTCTATAATATTTAATTCTAAGTATTATAAAACAGTATTGCTTTTAGGAGTTTTATTGGTTTTTGTAATCGTAGGTTTAAATTTAATTTTTATTCCAAAATACGGAATAAACGGTGCAGCTTTAGCGACTTTAATCGCAATTGGAATGTACAGTTTAGCCAAGCTATTATTCGTGGTTTTTAAAATGAAATTATTTCCGTTTACTAAAAAAACCGTGATTTCAATCGCAATTACATCAGCGTTGTTTTTCGGATTTTACTTTTGGGAATTTCCTTTTCACCCAATTATTAATATTGGTTTAAAATCGGTACTCCTTTCTGTTTTATATTTGGCTTTACATTATTATTTTAAGGTTTCAAGTGATATTAATTTTGTGATTAGAAATGTATTTAATAAGGTTTTTAATAAAAAATAAAAATCCCGCTTCGTAAATACGTAACGGGACTTTTAACAAACTAACTTTTAATTTCTTTTTCGTTCTTCGGTAACTTTTTTAATTTCGTCGATGTCTTCTTTTTTCATTTTTTCTTTGCTACCATCTTTTTTAAAGTAGTAATAATCGCCATCGTTTTCAGCATCATTATTGTGATAGTTTCCACCATTATATCCTGCTGGGCAAGGATTGTAGGTATAACCATAACTCATTCTGTTAACAAAACCCACAACACCAACAATTTGTCCGTGGTAATTATAAAATAAACGCATACCTCCAATTCTGGTTAAAGTAAAACTGTTATATGTCATAAACACACTTCCAATTCGTTTAATTCTTCCATAATAATCATAATTCACGAATACCGTTCCAATTCTTCTTATTCTACCATAATAGTCGTACTCAATTTTAATTCCTCTACTACCTCTTTCATCGATATTTGTTGTAGCTGGAATACCTCCACGTCTTGCTAAATAATTGTTGTTTCCGATATTGAAGTCAAAATCACCATTTGGAAAAACATAAAACAAAATACCTCGTTCTAAAAATACAATAGGTTCTGCATCTCTGTAATCAATTGCATAATAATTAGGATACCCATTTTGGTGTTCATTTCTGCTTCCACGTCTTTCGGTTCTAATTTCTTGAGCTTGTACTGCGTTTAACAGGATAAAAAAACTGCTCACAAAAAATGTAATTTTTCTCATAATTTCTAAGTTTTAAAGGTTCTACATTTTCTAATTGTTATTGTTATTTAGTTATTTTCAATTGCTATGCCAAAAGAAAAAATGTTTATGATAACGATTTGATAATAACTTGTTAATGATTTCTAATAAATTGATATTTAGTGTTTTAATTTTAATATTTAAAGAATATCAACCAATTTATTATCTGTTATTTACAACACAGATTATACTAATTTTAAAAATTTATAAAATCTGTGTTTCAAAAAAGTAAAAAATTAGACCGAAATTGAATTTAGTTTTTGTTGTTGCCTCTGAATTTACTATTTTAGCACAAATCAGAATCAGTATGCGGAAGTTATTCTTTTTATTATTTTTTATAAGCCACTTAGTTTTTGCACAATATCCAACGGATTACTTTCGTTCTCCTTTAGATATTTCTATAAATTTATCAGGTACTTTTGGTGAATTGCGTTCCAATCATTTTCATTCAGGGTTAGATATTCGCACCAATAATATTGAAGGATTACCTGTTTACGCTGCGGCTGACGGAATGGTTGTACGAATTAAAGTATCGCCATTTGGTTATGGAAAAGCGTTATATATTGCTCATCCTAATGGATATACAACTGTTTATGCACATTTGCAGAAGTTTAGCGATAAAATTGAAGCGTACGTAAAAGAACAACAATACCGTCAGAAAAGTTTTGAAGTAGAATTATATCCCAGCAACATAAAAGTATCACAATCTGAAATTATTGCTTTGTCTGGTAATTCTGGTAGCAGTGGAGGACCCCATTTGCATTTTGAATTTAGAAATACGGCTACTGAAAAAATTATCAATCCAATGGCTTTTGGAATGAATAAATTGATTAAAGATCAAACAAATCCTGTGATTTCAAGTTTAATGGTGTATCCAGCAAACGATTCAATATCAGTAAATAAAAGTAGAAACCCAGTTAGTTTGTCGTTACAAAAACAAGTGGACGGCACTTTTTTAGCTACAAAAGTCGTAGCCAGTGGGAAAATTGGTTTTGCGCTAAATTCGTATGATATATCCACCAATAATTACAATAAAAACGGAGTATATAAAGTAGAAAGTTATTTAAATGGTTCGCCAAATTTTAAATACGAATTTGAAACGTTTGCTTTTGACGAATCGAAACATATAAATTATTTTATCGATTTTAAAACGTTTAAAAAACTAAAGCAACGCTTTCAAAAATTATTTATTAAAGAAAATTATCCTTTATCTATTGTTAACGGAAATACTAAAAATGGGTTTATCGATATTAAACCCAATGTAAATTATACTTATAAAATTGTAGTTTCTGATTTTCACGGAAACACCACAGTAGTGAATGTTCCAATTTCTTATGAAAAAGCAATTCAATTTTCTGAAACCTCAAAACCAGTAGTAAAAGAAAACTATTTTATAAAACACAAATCGGAATATAATTTTGAATTTGATAAAACGGCAGTATACTTTCCACCGAATGCTTTGTATGAAAATGCTACTTTAAATATTGTTGAGAAAGATGGTGTTTTAGATTTAGAAAATAATTTCGAAGCCATACAAAATGCGTTTACCGTAACTTTAGATATGTCTGATTTATCTGAAGAAGAAAGAAAAAAAGCGTTTATTGGTAACGTTTCGGGGTATAAGTTAGAGTACAATTCTTCTTTCAAAAAAGGAACAAAAATAGCTGCTAAAGTAAAATCATTTGGAAAGTATAAAGTAGGTATTGATAATGTGCCACCTCGAATTTACAACCCTAATTTTATTGAAAACAGCAATATTTCTAAATTAAAAACGTTAAGTGTATCTATTAACGATGTGCTTTCAGGTATTGATAGTTATAATGCCTATTTAAATGATCAATGGATTTTAATGGAATACGATTATAAAACCAAAAAATTAATTCATAATTTTGAAGATGGTAAAGTAATTTCAGGAAACAATACCATTAAAATTGTGGTTACGGATAAATTGGATAATACAACCACATTTACATCAAATTTTATATATTAAGTATGCTTATACATAGTAAGTTATTTCGAATTATTCTGTTTTTTATATTTATTTCTACCTTTTCGTTTGCTCAAAAGGCCAGAATTAAAGGTGTGGTTTTAAACGAAAATCAGTTGCCTATTGAAAATGTTTCAGTAAGTTCACCTTCATCAAACACAATTACTAATAAAAATGGATTTTACGAATTAGAAATAGCTGCGAATGTGGAAGTTACAATTTCGTATTATAATTCGTCATTTAAAAAATCAACGTATAAAGTCAATTTAAAACCTAATGAAGATTTTGAATGGAATCCGATTTTAGGAACTATTAATGAAGTAATTGAAACCGTTGTAATATCAGGTAAAAACAGAAAAATTAATGGAGCCACAGCGCTTTCTCCTGTTTTATTGAGACGAATCCCTGGAGGAAATGCGGGTGTTGAAAATTTGATAAAAACCCTTCCTGGTGTGTATTCAAATAATGAATTAAGTACTTCGTATGCTGTACGTGGAGGAAATTACGATGAAAATTTAGTATATGTAAACGAAATTGAAGTCTATCGTCCTTTTTTAGTTCGTTCTGGGCAACAAGAGGGTTTGAGTTTTACCAACACCGATATGGTACAAAATATCGATTTTTACGCAGGTGGATTTCAAGCCAAATATGGTGATAAATTGGCATCTGTTTTGGATATTGCGTATCGAAATCCAAAATCATTTCACGCCGGTTTAGAAGCCAGTTTTTTAGGTGGAAGTATTTTTGCTGAAGGTGTATCTAAAAATCAAAAATGGAGTAATATCACTGGAGTACGTTACAGAAATAATGCACTTTTGGTTAACAGCCAGGAAACGCAATCTGCTAATTTTAACCCATCATTTTTAGATGTGCAATCGCTATTTAATTTCAATTTAAACACCAAATGGAATTTTAGTTTCTTAGGAAATATTGCACAAAATAATTATAACTATCAGCCGACTTCTCGTCAAACGAATTTTGGTACGATTAGCGAGCCAATTGCTTTATTAATTCAGTACGAAGGACAAGAAAAAGATACTTATACAACCTTTTTTGGCGCTTTAAAATCGGTATATGAACCTAATAAAAATAATAAATACAAACATATTTCATCTATATATCACACTGTAGAACAAGAATATTATGATATTTTAGCACAATATCGTTTGGGTGAAGTAGATGCAAATATTGGATCTGAAACCTTTGGAAATGTTGTTTTTTCTCGCGGAATCGGTTCGCAACTAAATCACGCCAGAAATAATTTAGATGCTTTAATTGTAACGAATGAAATTAAGGGAAATCATAAATTAAATGATGACAATGCGATAGAATGGAGTTTTAAACATAATTTCGAAAACATTAGAGATAGAGTAGTAGAGTGGGAAGTAATTGATTCTGCAGGATTTTCATTACCAAATCCAGAATTGGAATATATTAATGACCAACCGTATAACCCATATTTCGGACCATTAGCGCCTTACCAAAATGTTCGTGCTAAAAATAATACCACTATAAATCGATTCAATTCCTATTTAAATTGGAATTATGAAGGAATGATTGGTTCGCATACTTATTATGTAA
>NZ_JBIKJI010000119.1:0-6802 GCF_044361065.1 Flavobacterium sp. | reverse complement strand
ATGCGAAGTACGTATGCTTTAGAGCATTTGAAACAGCAAAAACACAATCCAAATTATTTAAGTTCAGTAGCTTTTGATACGAATAAATTGCAATTGACAAACGATATTAACGAGGCCATTCAATTTGCTGATGTGGTAATTTTTGCAATACCATCTGCGTTTTTAAGTGCCGAATTAGAAAAAATGACAGTATCTTTAGAAGGAAAAATAATTTTTTCTGCTATTAAAGGTATTGTTCCAGAAACAAGTTTAATTGTAGGCGAACACTTTCATAATATGTTTTCAATTCCTTACGAAAACATTGGAGTAATTACAGGTCCTTGTCATGCAGAAGAAGTAGCTTTAGAGCGGTTGTCGTATTTAACAATTGCTTGTGCAGACGAAGAAAAAGCCAAATATGTAGCTAAAAATTTAGCGTCGTATTATATAAAAACAAAAACATCTGATGATATTGTAGGAACTGAATATGCAGCTGTTTTAAAAAATATTTATTCTATTGCTGCAGGTATTGCTCATGGTTTGGGTTATGGTGATAACTTTCAAGCGGTTTTAATGAGTAACGCCATTCGTGAAATGAAAAAATTCATTAAAAAAGTGCATAGAATGAAACGTAATATTAACGACTCGGCTTATTTGGGCGATTTGTTAGTAACTGGATATTCCGTTTTTTCAAGAAACCGAATGTTTGGAAATATGATAGGGAAGGGCTATACCGTAAAATCTGCTCAAATGGAAATGAGTATGATTGCCGAAGGGTATTACGCCGTAAAAAGTGCGTATACTCTTAATCAAGAATACAAAGCCAAAACACCAATTATTGATGCGGTTTATCAAATTTTATATGAAGGTAAAAACGCTAAAAATATATTTAATAAATTAACCGAAAAGTTGGATTAGTTAAAAGGGTTTAAGGTTTATGGCAAAAGGAATAAGTTTCGTTTTTCGTATATTAACCCAATACCCAATACCCAATACCCTTCACCCAAAACCCAATACCAAAAAAATGCACTTCATCAACGTCATTCTTCCTTTAAATCTTGATAAAACATTTACGTATTCCGTAAATATGGAAGAATACAAGTTCTTGCAACCTGGAATGCGCGTTACGGTTCCTTTTGGAAAAACAAAAGTGTATACGGCTATGGTAGTTGAAAAACATACCCAACCACCTGTTTTATACGAAGCCAAAGAAATTAGTCAAATTATTGATGAGGTTCCTATTGTAAATGAAATTCAACTAAAGCATTGGCAATGGATTGCGTCGTATTATATGTGTGCAATTGGCGAAGTTTTTAAAGCAGCATTACCTTCCGGATTGATTTTAGAAAGTGAAACGATGATTTCTTCTTCGCATACAGAATCAGATAAAACATTAGCTACAGATGATGAATTTTTAGTGTTAGAAGCATTAGAAAATAAATCATCCATTACGATTTCAGAAATTTCTCAAATTCTTAATAAGAAAAATGTAATATCAATTGTTCAAAGCTTGTTAGCTAAAGGTTTGCTTACGATGCAAGATGAAGTTCAAGACACATACAAACCGAAATTGGTAAAATATATTAAACTTCAAGATGAATTTCTGCAACAAGAAAAATTGCAAGAATTACTTGAAATATTAGGTAAAGCAAAAAAGCAAAAAGAAATTGTTTTAACGTATTTTCAATTGCAAGCGACAGAGAAAAAGCCAATTGCTGCAAAATTATTAATTGAAACTTCTGGCGTTAGTGCAGCGGTTATTAAATCATTAGTCGACAAACAAATTTTTGAAGAATATTATATCAATACAGATCGTGTTGCCTTCGAAAAAGATGAAAATTACGAAATACAATTAAGTGCATCGCAACAAATTGCTTTAGAAAATATTCAGGATAAATTTACTCAATTTGATGTCAATTTATTTCACGGAGTAACCGCTTCTGGTAAAACGGAAGTATACATAAAACTCATTGAAGCATTTTTACAACAAGACAAACAAGTATTGTTTTTATTGCCAGAAATCGCTTTAACTACGCAATTAGTTCAACGATTATCCGCTTATTTTGGAAATCAAATTGCGGTTTTTCACTCGAAATATAATTCAAATGAACGTGTTGAGGTGTACAATCACGTATTGCAAAATTCTGAAAAAGCAAAAGTCGTTTTAGGTGTTCGAAGCGCCTTGTTTTTACCGTTTTCTAATTTAAGTATAATTGTGGTTGATGAAGAACACGAGGCAACATATAAACAACAAGATCCAGCGCCACGTTATCACGCCCGAGATGCGGCTATTGTTTTAGCAAAATTTCATAATGCGAAAGTTTTATTAGGAAGTGCTACGCCAAGTTTAGAATCGTATCATAATGCCAAAACCAATAAATATGGTTTAATTGAGTTGTTTGAACGATTTAATAATGTGGTGTTGCCAGAAATTCATTTGATTGATTTAAAAGATAAATATTTTCGCAAACGAATGGACGGTCATTTTTCCGATGAATTATTAGAAAGAATGCACGAAACATTAGCAAATAATGAGCAAATAATGTTGTTTCAAAATCGCAGAGGGTATTCGCCGTATATTGAATGCACCACTTGCGGTCACGTGCCTCAATGTCCAAGTTGCGATGTGAGTTTAACCTATTACAAGTATAAAAATCATTTAAAATGTCATTATTGCGGACATAATATGGCGAAACCCACACATTGCCACCAATGTAATTCGTTAGATATTACGGCAAAGGGTTTTGGTACGGAGCAAGTAGAATTAGAATTGATAAAGCTATTTCCTGAGAAACGAATTGCGCGAATGGATCAAGACACCACTCGTGGGAAATTTGCTTTTGAAAAAATGATTGATGCGTTCAAAAACCAGGAAATTGATATTTTAGTTGGCACACAAATGTTAGCCAAAGGTTTAGATTTTGAAAACGTAACTTTAGTTGGAATTTTAAATGCGGATAATTTATTAAATCAGCCATATTATCGTGCTTATGAACGTGCGTATCAAATGATGGTTCAAGTTGCAGGTCGTTCGGGTAGAAAAGCCAAAAAGGGTAGTGTAGTGATTCAAACGTACAATCCAATGCATAATACGATTCAACAAGTAGTGAATAATAATTATACAGCGATGTTTAATGAGCAATTATACGAAAGACGTAATTTTCAATATCCGCCTTATTTCCGTTTGTTGCAAATAAAATTAAAACATAGAGATTACGAAAAACTTCGTGAAGGTGCTACTTGGTTGTATAACGTGTTAAAACAAAATGTAGCGGTACCTATATTAGGACCAGAAGAACCAGCAATTAATAGGATTCGAAATGAATATATTCGAACAATTCTTATTAAAATTCCAAATAACGCTAATCTTATTGGAACTAAAAAAATAATTAAAAAAGCATTGGTAAGTTTTGAAGCTACTTCACAATATCGAGCAATAAAAACAACAATTAATGTAGATTATTAATAATTTTCTAAAATAGCAATAATTTCTTCTTTTTTATTTCTGCTTAACGGAATTTTTTCTCCGTCTATTTCAACTTGTTTGCTATTAAATCGATCGACTTTATCTAAATTAATAATGTACGATTTATGAATTCTAAGAAAGTTTTCTTTTGGAAGTTCAATTTCAAAAGATTTCATTGTAGATAATACTAAGTGGGTGTCTTCGTAAGTAACTACTTTAATATAGTCGCCAAAAGCTTCTATCCATTTTATATGAGAAGTATAAACTTTTATTTTTTTAAGATTACTTTTAATAATAAGATGCGTTCCGTTTTCATCATGAGATTGGTCGTGTTTTAAATGGTGCATTTCCATTGCTTTTTTTGCAGCAACTAAAAATCGTGCTTTTTTTATGGGTTTTTGTAAAAAATCTAATGCGGAATAATCAAAAGCTTTAACAGCGTAATCCGCTTTTGAAGTAATAAATACAATTAATGGCTTCACTTTTAAACCATCAATTAAATCAAAACCAGTAATATGTGGCATTTCTATATCTAAGAAAATTAAATCAACAGTATTATTTGTAATATAATTCTTAGCTTCTAATGCATTTGAAAAATCACCACCTAATAGTAAGTTAGGATGTTCGGAGATTAACTTAGCAATAGTAATACGTTGAATAGAACTGTCATCAACAACAATAGTGTTTAATTTCATATGTTGGTATTTATTACATTTAAAATAATGTAATTATTTAAAACTAATTTTTGTAAAACTAAAAATTTATTTGATTAACACCATAAAAATATACAAAAAAACAAAAGAAAACTAATATTGTAAAAAAATAAATACTTTTTTGGTGAATTTGTAAATTAAATATAATTGTATATCTTTGCACCCAATTTAAAAAATACGTACAAATGAAAAATTACGAAACTGTTTTCATTTTGAATCCCGTTTTATCTGATGTTCAGGTAAAGGAAACAGTAAGCAAATTTGAAGATTTTCTTACTTCTAAGGGTGCCAAAATGGTATCAAAAGAGGATTGGGGCTTAAAAAAATTAGCCTATGAAATCCAACACAAAAAAAGTGGTTTTTACCATTTATTTGAGTACCAAGCTCCAGCTGAATTAATCATTTCTTTAGAAACTGAATTAAGAAGAGATGAGAGAATCATGAGATTCTTAACTGTTTCTTTAGACAAACATGCTATTTCTTGGGCAGAAAGAAGAAGAGAAAAATTAAAAACTAAAGCAAACTAATCATGTCAATAGCTAACAACGGTAAAAAAGAGGGAGATATCAGATATCTTACTCCTTTAAATATTGATACTAACAAACAAAAAAAATATTGTCGTTTTAAAAAATCAGGTATCAAGTATATCGATTATAAAGATGGTGACTTTTTATTAAAGTTTGTAAATGAGCAAGGTAAAATTTTACCAAGACGTTTAACTGGTACTTCTTTAAAATTTCAAAGAAAAGTTTCTGTGGCTGTTAAAAGAGCACGTCATTTAGCTTTAATGCCTTACGTGGCGGATTTATTAAAATAATATTAATCATTTGTTGTTTCGATAAAATCGGAACTAACTTATAAAAATAAAGGACAACAAAATGGAACTAATTTTAAAACAAGACGTTCAGAATTTAGGTTTTAAAGATGATGTAGTAACTGTAAAAAATGGTTACGGTCGTAATTTCTTAATTCCTCAAGGAGCAGCTATTTTAGCAACTTCTTCTGCTAAAAAAGTTTTAGCTGAAAATTTAAAACAAAAAGCACACAAAGAAGCTAAAGTTGTTGCAGATGCAAAAGCAACTGCAGAAGCACTTAAAGCTTTAGAGATAAAAATTACTGCAAAAGCAGGTGGTGAAAAATTATTCGGATCAATTACTAATGCAGACATCGCGCAAGCTTTAGAAGCAAACGGACAAACTATTGATAGAAAATTTATTACTTCTGGTATTGTTAAAAGAACAGGTAAATACAATGCTACTATCCGTTTACACAGAGAAGTTATCATTGAATTAGCTTATGAAATTGTTGCTGAAAAAGCATAATTTTATTTAAAATATTTCTTTTAAAAAAGCGTTGCAATTGCAACGCTTTTTTTTATTTTTACGGAACTTTAAGTTTTGATACTAAAAATTCGTAAATGAAATATACCCGATTAACAAAAGAACAATTAGAAGAACTTCATCCTGAGTTTATTACTTTTTTAGCCACGCAGACTATTGATAAAAAAGAATGGGATGAGCTTAAAGCCAAATCTCCAGAAATTGCTTTGCAAGAAATTGATGTATTTTCTGATTTAATTTGGGATAAAGCCATAACTAATGTTCGTTTTGTAGATCATTTTTCAAAAAATCACATATTTCTTTTTAAATGTCACGATACTTTTTTAGAATCGATAATTGTTCATACATCTGAAGATTCGGTTGATTTCTTTACTACAGAAGGATTAGAATGGTTAGGGAATAATCTTTTTTCTGATGCAGTTACTATTCAAACAGGAAAAAAAGAAGTTGCCGAAAATCGTAATGAAGAAGTTTTTAAAATAATTGAAAACGGAGGAATAATTAGTAAAGGAGAATTATACATAAAGTTAACCACATTAATTAAGGTGTCGTAATATGAGTATTTTAGAAACTATTCAATCTTTAAGAGCAGAATTAAATTCGCATAATTACAATTATTATGTGTTAGATAATCCTACGATTTCCGATTTTGATTTTGATTCAAAATTAAAGCAATTACAAGATTTAGAAGCAGCCAATCCTTCTTTTTTCGATGAAAATTCACCAACGCAACGTGTCGGTGGAGCAGTTACAAAGAATTTTAATACTGTTGAACACGAATATAGAATGTATTCACTTGATAATTCGTACTCTAAAGAAGATTTATTAGACTGGCAAACAAGATGTCAGAAAATTTTAGGTGATGTTGATTTAGAATTTACTTGCGAATTAAAATATGACGGTGCATCCATAAGCATCACATATGAAAACGGAAAATTGGTACGTGCCGTAACACGTGGTGATGGTTTTAAAGGTGATGATGTGACTCAAAATATTAAAACAATAAAATCTGTCCCGTTACAATTAAATACTGGTTTTCCAGAAAAATTTGATATTCGTGGTGAAATCATTTTACCATTTGCTGGTTTTGATAAAATGAATCAAGATTTAATTGAAATAGGTGAAACACCATATTCTAATCCAAGAAACACCGCTTCAGGAAGTTTGAAGCTGCAAGATAGTGCTGAAGTGGCAAAGCGACCATTGGAATGTTTATTATACGGAATGATTGGTAATAATTTAGCAATTAAAACGCAATATGATAGTTTAGAATTGTCGAGAAAATTAGGATTTAAGGTGCCAAC
>NZ_JBIKJI010000007.1:0-30184 GCF_044361065.1 Flavobacterium sp. | reverse complement strand
TAATTACTTTATCGCAAAAAACATCATTTGTTACGCGGTCAAAAAGCACCACTGGCATGCCTTGGTTAATGACTTCTTCTAAATGGTGAAAATCTTTTTTTAGTTGTGTTTCTTTAGAAAGCGACATGATAAAACCATCCGTACTTCCGCTGGCCAACATTTCAAGATTAATCACTTCTTTATCAAAAGACTCGTCCGAAAGTGTTACAATAACATTATAGCCAAATTCATTCGCTACGTGTTCTATTCCACTAATAACGGTAGCAAAAAAATGATGTACAATTTCAGGTATAATAATTCCAATGGTTTTTGTTTTTTTGTTTTTTAAACTTAACGCAATATTATTTGGCTTATAATTATACAATTTAGCAAAAGCTTTCACTTTTAATCTTGTTTCTTCACTGATTTCGTGACTGTCTCTTAATGATTTTGAGACGGTTGAAATAGAAATATCCAGCTCTTTTGCAATTTGCTTTAAGGTTACTTTTCTTCTCATTTTAATTTTGAATTAAATTCGATTTTCGGCTACAAGATACTTCTTTTATTTTAAGTAGAAAAGTGGCGTTTATTTTCGAAATTACGAATGTGGGATTTTTATCCGAAAAAAAATATTTATCTTATTCATTTTCAGTAAAAAAGATGCATAAATAATAAAGTTTTCAACACGAAAACGTTTTCGTTGCGTAATAAATTTTTATAGATTTTGATTAATGAAAATTTTACATAAATTTAACCTTTGAAGTGAATATATAAGCAAAAAACTGACTATTAATTTAAACAAAATGTATGAAAACAATGCTAAAAAAATTACTGTTTTTTATGCTCGTTTTACCATTAAGTGTTTTGGCTCAAAACAGCTTATCAGGTAAAGTAACAGACGCATCTAGCAATCAAGCTATGTCTGGCGTTTCAGTAGTAATTACTGGAACAACAAATGGAACATTCACAAATTCTGATGGAACATTTACTTTGAAAAATGTTAAATCAGGAGACAATGTTTCTTTCTCATTTTTGGGATTTAAAACAGAAACCATTGCTTACTCTAATCAACAAAACATTTCAGTTTCTTTACAACAAGACGGCCAAGGAATTGAAGAGGTAGTTGTAGTAGGTTACGGTAAAGTTAAGAAAAAAGACGCTACTGGCGCTGTAACTCAAATTTCTGCTAAAGATTTTAACAAAGGTGCTACACCAACTGTTGAAAATTTATTAAATGGTAGAGTTGCAGGTTTACAAATTAACACAGGAGGTGGGCCAGCAAGTGGTTCAGCTATTAGAATTAGAGGTGGTGCTTCAATTAGTGCAACAAATGATCCTTTAATTGTTGTGGATGGTTTGCCAATTTCTAATGAGTCGCCTGCAGGTTCAAGAAACTTTTTAGCCACTTTAGATCCAAATACAGTAGAATCTATCTCTGTATTAAAAGATGCTTCTGCAACTGCTATTTATGGTTCAAGAGCTTCTAATGGTGTAATTATCATTACGACCAAAAAAGGTGGTAAAAAATTGAAAGTGGATTACAATTTCCAATATGGAAGCGGTAAACACTACAGAAAAATTGATGTATTAAGTTCAGATGAATTTGTAGCTAAAGCGCAAGAATTATATCCTGCGCAAGTTGGAACTCTTGGAGTGCCATCTGGGATTGCAGATAATCCTGCTACGCCAAATATCAACGAAAGTAGAACTATTTATAATACTGATTGGCAAGAAGAAATATTTAGACCTACAGATTATGTAACAAATAACTTAAACTTGAGTGGTAGTTTATTTGATAAAATTCCTGCTAGATTGAGTGTTGGAAACACCTATCAGGAAGGTTTGATTTTAACAGACAAATTTAATAGAAATACTGCGGGTTTAAATTTAAGCCCAAGTTTATTTAAAGACCATTTAAAATTAACTTTAAACGCTAACATTTCTAACGAAAAAAACAATTTTGCTAGAACACCAATTGGAAGCGCTATAAGATTTGATCCAACGAAACCTGTTTATAATGCCAACTCACAATGGGGTGGTTTTTATGAATATACAGCCCCTAACGGAGATTTAACAGCTTTAGCACCTAGAAACCCAGTTGCGGAAATTATGCAAAGTACAAATGTTAGTAATGTAAACCGTATATTAGGTAACTTACAATTGGACTATAAATTTCATTTTTTACCTGAGTTAAGAGCCGTAGTAAATTTCGGTTACGACCAATCTAAAGGAGAAGGAAATCCAACTGTAGCGAGAAACTCAGCTGTTTCTGACGGAAATGGCGGAAACAGATTACAGGATAAATTTGGAGAGCGTTCTAACTACACTTCTTCTTTCACAAACAAACTATTAGATGGATATTTTGTTTATAACAAAAAATTCGGACAATTAGATTTTGAAGGAACAGCAGGTTATTCGTACCAAAAATTTGAAGAGGAAAGATATAATTCTGGAAACCTTTTAAATCCTACAGGAGATTTTTCTGACTTAGATAGATCAACAGACAGAGTTTTAATTGGATATTTTGCTAGAACAAACTTAACGTATAAAGACAAGTACTTATTAACGTTAACGTATAGAAGAGACGGAACTTCTGTGTTTTCAAAAGAAAATCAGTTTGGTAACTTCCCTGCAGCATCGTTTGCTTGGAAATTAAACAACGAGTTTTTTGCAAATAGCAAAACAATTTCTGACTTAAAACTTAGAGCAGGTTGGGGTATTACCGGACAACAAGATTTAGGAAGAGGAAGAAGAGATTATTTTCAACCACAATATACTACAGGAACACCAGGTTCACAGTATGTATTTGGAACTTCTCCTATTACAGTCGGATTGCCTAGAGATTACAATCCAAATTTAAAATGGGAAGAAACTACAACTTATAATGTAGGTTTAGACTATGGCTTGTTTAATAACAGAATTTCTGGATCGATTGAAGGATATTACAAATTATCAGAAGATTTGTTATTTGATGCTCCTTTTGCTGACGGTTCTAACTTTTCAAACTTTGGACCACAAAATATCGGAAGTTTAGATATTAAAGGGGTGGAATTCACTTTAAATGCTGAAATTGTTAAAAAAGAAAAATTCAATTGGAATGTTAATTTCAATGCTTCTAAATTTGAAAGAAGAATTAAATCTTTAAAAACAGTTAATAACACACCTACTGGAGGAATTGGTGGTGGAACAGGAGGAAACATTCAAGTGTTTACTGAAGGATGGACACCAAATTCATTTTATGTTTACCAACAATTATATAATCCCGATGGAACTCCAATTGAAGGTGGTTTTGCTGACCTAAATGGTGATAATATTATTAATGACAAAGATAAATACATTAGAAGTAATACAGATCCAGATGTATTATTAGGATTTCAATCTATAATGAATGTATATAATTTTGACTTCTCATTTAACTTAAGAGCAAGTATTGGTAACAGAATGTACAATAATGTTAATTCTGGAAATGCATATACTAACAATATGTTTGCGAATTCAATTTTATCAAACGTACCAACAAGTACTTTTGATTCTAACTTTGCAAGCTCAGGAAACAACGTAATTTTCTCCGATTATTACATTGAAAACGCATCGTTCTTAAGAATGGACAACATTACATTAGGATATACATTCCCTAATTGGTTAGAAGGAAAAGCTTCAGTAAGATTAAGCGCAGGCGTTCAAAATGCGTTTGTAATTACTAAATATTCAGGATTAGATCCAGAGGTATTTAGCGGAATTGATAACACAATTTATCCAAGACAAAGACAGTTTTTGTTTGGAGTTAATATGAAATTTTAAATAATTGAATTATGAAAAAGATAAAATTTAATTTATTGATTGTCATTGGTTCTTTTGCTTTATTTACATCTTGTACAGATGATTTAAATGTAACGCCAGAAGATGATGATGTATTTTTAACAGAAGCATATTTTAACTCTCCTGCATCCTACAAAACAGGATTAGGTGGTGTATATGCCAACTTATCGTTAACCGGATTAACTGGTGCTGGGTCGTCTAATATTCAAGGATTAGATGCCGGAACAAGTCAATTTGGACGTTGTTTATGGAATCTACAAAACTTAACTACAGATGAAGTAATTTGGAGTTATGAAAATGACCCTGGATTAGCAGAATTACAAAGAAATACTTGGACTACTAGTAATCCAATTATTTTAGGTATGTTCTCTAGAACTATGGCTCAAGTAGCTTTTTGTAATGAGTATTTAAGACAAACAAGTCCTGCAAAATTGAGCGAAAGAGGTGTAACAAACGCAGCATTATTATCTGATATTTCATTATACAGAGAAGAAGCAAGAGCTTTAAGAGCTTATGCGTATTATAATTTGATGGATTTATATGGTAAAGCTCCGTTTAATACAGAAAATGAAGCTGTAGGTGTGGCAGGACCAGAATATAGTAGACAACAATTGTTTACCTACATTGAAAGTGAAATGTTAGCGGTTGCTCAAACATTAAAAGCACCTAGAACTAATGAATACGGAAGAGTTGATAAAGCATTCGCTTGGATGGTGTTAGCTAAAATGTATTTAAATGCAGAAGTATATATTGGACAAAACAAATACGACCAATGTGTTACTATGTGTAACAACGTAATCGGTGGTGGGTATATTTTAGAACCAAATTACTTACATAACTTTACTGCTGACAATCATACTTCAACCGAAATGATTTTCACGTTACAATCTGATGGAGTAGTAACTCAAAACTATGGCCCAACGACAGTTATTCTTAACGGTCAAGTTGGTTCTGTAGAAAATAACGGATCAGCATTTGGTGTTGGTGGCTGGGGAGGCGCACTACGTTTAAGAAAACAATTTGTTCAAAAATTTACAGATGCTAGTTTTTCAACAGATGAAAGAAAAACTATTATTTCAGGCGCTAGACCAATTGAAATTACAAACATTGCCTTACAAGGTCAAGGATTTGTATTAGGTAAGTTTTCAAACAAAACTTCTACTGGTGCAGCGGGAGCAAATCAGACTTTTGTGGATACTGATTTCCCTTTATTCAGATTAGGTGATGTATATTTAATGTATGCTGAATGTGCTAAAAGAGGTGCTGCAAATGCTTCAATGTCACAAGCCGTTACTTATATAAACGACTTAAGAGAAAGAGCAAACAACAGTACTGCAAATAATATTAGTTCAACAGACTTGACTTTAGATTTCATTTTAGATGAACGTTCAAGAGAATTACATTGGGAAGGTCACAGAAGACAAGATTTAATTCGTTTCAATAAATATGTTGGCGGAAGTTACAATTGGACTTGGAAAGGGAATAGCTCAAGCGGAGTAGCTATTTCAAATCACTTAAAAGTATTCCCTATTCCTTCAACAAGTTTAGCATCAAATCCTAATTTAACACAAAACACAGGTTATTAATCAATATAAATTTAATAGTTATGAAAAATATTTTTAAATCAATTTTAACAGTCGCTTTATTTGCTGGTTTATCTTCTTGTGAAGAAGAAAGTAACTTAGCTTATATTCAGCCAGAAGCAAATGCATCATTTAGAATCATTACGCCAACAACTGGTGAAGGGGTAATTTTAAGTGCTACCGCATTAAACAACCCAGCAATTTCATTAACGTGGGATCAAGCACAGTATACTACACCTGCGAGTGTAACATATACTGTACAATTAGCGCCAAATGGTTCTGATTTTTCTAATGCACAAGATATATCAACAACTACAAACAGAAATGTAACCATCACAGCGGGTCAATTAAATGTTCCTGCTTTAACTGCAGGCGCTGTGCCATTTGTATCTACGCCTTTAGACTTTAGAATTAAAGCTACAGTAGCAGGTCAAGTACCATTATACTCTAATAAAATCACATATAATGTAACTGCTTTTGGTTGTTTAGGTCAATTTGCTGTTGGCGCTGGAATACCTTCTGCTGGATGGGGATGGAACACTCCTGCAAATTTAATTTGCGATAACAACGTTTTAACTATGAGAGTAGGATTAATTAACGATACTTTCCGTTTCTTTACACAAAGTGGTAACTGGGGTTCTGGAAGAAATTATCCATATTACAGTGGCTTGGGCTATAAAATTGTGAGTGTTTTAGAAAATGCTAATGACAACGACAGTAACTTTAAATTTATGGGTACTCCTGGTACTTACAGAGTAAAAATTGATGAAAATACTAAAACTATTGGCGTGGCTAAAAGTACTGTTACTACAGGTATAGAGCCTGCTTCATTTTGGTTAGTTGGAGCTGCCACTCCAGGTGATTGGTCATGGGATGGAAATAAAGAAACGGAATTACCAAACGTATCTAATAACATTTATGAAGTACCGGTTAGGTTAACTAACAATAATACTTTTAGAGTATGGGAAGTTAATAATGGTACAGATAATAACTGGGCATCTACTAATAGAAATTTCCCTTGGTATGTTTCTAATGGATACACCATTGACTCTGAATTAATTAATGCTGCAGATAATGATAGTAATTTTAGATATGTTGGTCCTACAGGAGTAAGATTATTTAAAATTAATACTACTACTAAAGTTATATCTGTAGATTAATTTTATATTAAAAAATAAAATGAGCTATATGAATTTCATATAGCTCATTTTTAATTTAAAAAATAGAATATTTAATTTCTATATGTTTTTGATAATCTTTTAACAAAAATGAAAAATGAAAAAAATTACAAGTATACTACTGCTGTTGTTTGCTCCATTCTTATTTGCACAACTACAAACGATTACGTATTCGATAACGCCTACAACATTTGAAGACAATCAATCCATTACCATAACCATTAATGGAAATTCAGTAAATGAATCTACCTGGGCATCTGGGAATAATTTATATTTATGGGCTTGGTCGTTTGACAGTAATGATAGCAATGTTTTAGATTGTCCAACAAATGGAAGCTGGACAAATTCAAACGAAACAAACAAATTCGTTTATAACTTAGGAACAGACACTTACACTTATACACTAACTCCAAACGCATTTTATAATCGATTTACAGGAATTGGTAAAATTGGATTTTTAGTAAAGGCAAAAAACGGAACAGGAGATAAAAAATCTCAAGATATAACATCAGAAGTAGGGGCATTTAATTTTAACCTGGTAACTCCTTTAAATACAAATACCATATTAAATTCTGGTGGAGGCATATTTATTTCAGCCAATCACACCAACGGAGCAGCAAATTATGTATTAAAAGCAAACGGCACAACTATTAATACTTTAGATGCCGCAGCAACAAGCTACAGCTATACCGCATCAAATATAACAACAAACACAAATTTTACTTTAGAAGTTACACAAGGAACTATTACATTAACTAAATCGTTTAGTGTGATTGTGGCACCTTCTGTAGTTCCTTCAGCTTTATTACCAACAGGATTAGAAATTGGTATAAATTATAATAGTACAGATGCTACTAAAGCAACATTAGTTTTAGAAGCGCCAGGAAAAGATTTTATATACGTTGCAGGAAGTTTCAACAATTGGCTACCTACTGCTACGCACTTAATGAAAAAAAATACAATAGGGAGTAAATTTTGGTTAGAATTAACTGGGCTTACACCAGGTCAAGTTTATTCGTATCAATATTGGGTTGTAGACCAAACTCCAACAACTAATTCGCCAAATTTAGTAAAAACTGCAGATCCTTGTTCTACTTTGGTATTATCACCTTATGATGATCAATGGATACCTGCATCAACATATCCGAACTTGCCAGCTTATCCAGTAGGGCAAGAAAGGGAAGTAACTGTACTTCAAACAGGCAAAATACCTTATAATTGGCAAAATACAAACTTTACAAAACCAAATAAGGACAAATTAATAATTTATGAGGTACTTGTAAGAGATTTTGATTCAGATAGTAATTATCAGGACTTAATTGATAAAATAGAGTATTTTAAAAACTTAGGAATCAATGCTATCGAATTAATGCCTAATATGGAATTTGAAGGAAATGAAAGTTGGGGATATAATACTTCATTTCACATGGCTTTAGATAAATTTTATGGTACTGAAAATAAATTCAAAGAATTTGTTGATTTATGTCATCAAAACAACATTGCAGTAATATTAGACATCGCCTTCAATCACGCCTTTGGAAGAAATCCGTTGATAAGAATGTGGATGAATGATACTAATACTGGTGGAGTTCAAGATGGTTGGGGGCCACCAAACGCAGACAACCCTTATTTTAATACTGAAGCGCTTCATAGTTATAGTGTAGGGGAAGATTTTAATCATACCAGTACTTTCACACGTGAATACGTAAATAGAACGCTAAAACATTGGATAACTGAATTTAAAATTGATGGCTTCCGCTGGGATTTAACCAAAGGTTTTACTCAAAATTGTACGAGTACTAATGATGCTTGTACTGACGGATATCAAGCTGATCGCGTAGAAGTTTTAAAATTATATGCTGATTATTCTTGGTCGTTAGATCCAAATCATTATGTAATTTTTGAACATTTAGGTTCTGATTTTGAAGAACAACAATGGGCAAATCATAGATTGTCTGAAGGAAAAGGAATTATGATGTGGGGTGAAATGTTTACACAATATAAAGAATTAGCTATGGGATATTCTAATACGACTGGTAACATTAATAGAATGGGACACGTAAGTAGAGGATTTACAGGAAAGCGTTTAATAGGTTATCCAGAAAGTCATGATAAAGACCGATTGATGTATGAAGCAATAACATTCGGAAACAATTCTGGTACAAGTCCAGTCTTTAATAACGAAACCAATACGATAAATAGAATGTCTGCATTAGGCGCAATAAGCATGCTGATTCCTGGTCCAAAAATGATTTGGCATTTTCAAGAATTAGGAATGGACGATTCTATTTATACTTGTGAAAACGGCTCTGTTAACAGCGAAACTGATGCTACACCAGGAAATTGTAAATTAGATACAAAGCCACAACCACAATGGATAGAAAATTGGTTAACAACAACCCCAAGAAGTGCTATTTATTCCAATTATGTTAAATTTACTAAACTTAAAAAAGGAGAAGCTGCTTTTAGTGGAGAGTATGCTATTTCTCCAGATGGTTCTGATAACTTAAAGCAAAGAATTTATATTTATGATAATGCTTTGCCTGCAACGCAATTAAAAAATGTAGTTATTTTAGCAAATTTGTACACAAGTAACCAAAATATTGTTGCCGATTTTCCATATACAGGAACATGGTATAATTTAATGGATAACACCACAACAAATGTAACTGCAACGAATATGCAAATTACATTAGGGCCAGGCGAATTTAGAATTTTTGGTAATCAACTTTCTACTGTATTATCTAATGAAAGTTTTGAAGCAATTTCTAAAGTAGAACTATATCCAAATCCTAGCACGAATGCATTTCAAATTTCTGTAGATGCTAAAAAATTAGAGATTTATTCGCTAACAGGACAATTAATTCAAACCGAAAATAATTGTGTTGCAAACAAAGAAATAAATATTTCTAACTTAGCTAAAGGAATTTACATTGTAAAAATTACCAATTCAGATGCGATTTCAATTAGCAAGAAATTAATAAAAGAATAAGAAATAAGTGTATAAATAAAAAGGTGTCTAAATTTAGACACCTTTTTTAATTCTATAAATTAAACCAATTCAGGAACAACTAAACGTTCAATAGCATTCCACAACCCTATTCTTTTTTGAAGTGATTCTTGTGCTACTTGCGCTACTTCTTGCCATTTTTTGATGTCATCACCGCATAAGTAATCAATCATTTTCATAGCCATTGGTCCGTGTTCATCTGCATCCAACTCAATGTGCCTTTCAAAGTAATAAATTAATTTAGACACGTTTGTTTCTGGGAAGTTTTTCTGAAAACTTTTAACAATTTCAGTAAACATATTCGGAATTAAATCTTCGCGGCCAAATGTAAATGCCGATGCAATTTTATGAGGTTGGCCTGTTTCAATTACAGTAAAAGTAAAATGTAAAAAATCCTTAACTTCGTCAGGTAAATTTGCATTTTTTATCGCAACAAAAACATTTTTCGTACTCGCTACTTGCTCTAAAAAATCTAAAACGGGTTGTGTAGTAGCGCCGCATTCTATCATAGCATCTAAATACATTTCAAAATGACTTTGTCGTGAACCGTCTAATGCCAAATCTGATTCTTCTGCAACTACAATTTCATTAATTAAATAACGTAATTCTGGATTTGGTGAAGCCGTCCAAGGTATAGACACCGAAGTTAGATGAATTTGTAACCCTTTTAACAACGACATAAAATCCCAAACCGCATACACATGATGTGTTAAAAAAACATGTAAATCCTCAATAGTATGAATTTTAGCATACAAAGGATGATTTAACAACTCTTGTCTTAAAGGTTCAATTTCGTTTTTTATCGAATTTGTATTCATTTTAAAAATGTTAAAATTTTAAGTGTAATTCTTTCGGATACAAAAGTAAAAATGCTTCTCCAAATAGAGAAGCATTTTATATCAATTTTATTTATTGTTTAATCTAAAAATGCCTTATTTGAAAGCTGGAAAACCAGTAACATCCATTCCTGTTATCAATAAGTGAATGTCATGCGTTCCTTCGTAAGTAACTACCGACTCTAAATTCATCATATGACGCATAATAGAATATTCTCCAGTAATTCCCATTCCTCCTAACATCTGACGTGCATCACGAGCAATCGTTAAAGCCATATCCACGTTGTTTCTTTTCGCCATAGAAATTTGAGCAGTTGTTGCTCTACCTTCATTTCTTAAAACGCCTAATCGCCAAGTTAATAATTGTGCTTTTGTGATTTCTGTAATCATTTCTGCCAATTTCTTTTGTTGTAATTGTGTCGCACCAATAGGTTTGTCAAACTGAATACGTTCTTTAGAATAACGCAAAGCGGTATCATAACAGTCCATTGCAGCGCCAATTGCACCCCAAGCAATTCCATATCGTGCTGAATCTAAACATCCCAGCGGCGCACCAAGTCCAGATTTATTTGGTAATAAATTTTCTTTTGGTACTTTCACGTTATCAAAAATAAGTTCACCCGTTGCCGAAGCACGTAACGACCATTTATTATGTGTTTCTGGAGTGGTAAACCCTTCCATACCTCTTTCTACAATTAATCCGTGAATTCTGCCTTCTTCATTTTTTGCCCAAACTACTGCAATATCAGCAAAAGGCGCATTTGAAATCCACATTTTAGCACCATTTAAAAGATAATGGTCGCCCATATCTTTAAAATTCGATGTCATTCCACCTGGATTTGAACCGTGATCAGGTTCTGTTAAACCAAAACAACCAATAAATTCTCCAGTGGCTAATTTTGGCAAATATTTCATTCTCTGTTCTTCATTTCCGTATTTCCAAATTGGGTACATTACCAATGAAGATTGTACAGAAGAAGTAGATCGTACACCAGAATCGCCTCTTTCAATTTCTTGCATAATTAAACCATATGAAATTTGGTCTAATCCCGCACCACCATATTCTACAGGAATGTATGGTCCAAAACCACCAATCTCACCTAATCCTTTTACAATTTGTTTTGGAAATTCAGCACGTTGCGCATAGTCTTCAATAATTGGAGAAACTTCTTTTTTTACCCAAGCTCTTGCTGCATCACGAACTAATTTATGCTCTTCTGATAATAAATCGTCTAACAAATAATAATCAGGTGATTGAAATAAATCTGGTTTCATATGTGAATGTTTTTATAAATCAATTTGAATGACAAAAGTAATTATTTTTTAACAAAAGTAAATTGAATAGTTAGATTTATTAGAAAACAAAAGTTAAAACTTACATTTTCAAATAAAATTATTCTGTTAATTTTATATCTATTATATAGAAATTGGACTTCAATTATCAGACATAACTCTAAGAAAATAATAATTTTTTTAAAATAAGGCATTTTAAATGTGATAATTTATAGGTTTGTTATAATAATGTAATAAAGTAAAAAGAGCATTTTGGAAACATTTGAGGAAATTTTAAATAAGAACAAAGGGATAATTTTTCGTATTGTCAATTACTATTGTAAAAATGCGGATGACAAAAAAGATTTAGAACAAGAAATTTTAATTCAAATATGGCTTTCCTATAAAAAATATAATGAAGCATTTGCTTGGAGTACTTTTATTTATAGAATTGCATTGAATGTTTCGATAGGGTTTTATAAAAAACAAAAAAGACGAAAAGATAAATTTATTAATGTTAATTTATTTATTGAAACACATCTACAGGATGAGACGCCTTTAGTAATTGATGAAGACTTAAGGGTGCTAAATGAATTTATATTTCAATTAAATGACATTAATAAAGCACTTATGATTTTGTATCTACAAGAAAAGTCTTACGCAGAAATTGCTTTGATTTTAGGGATTTCTGAAACTAACATTAGTACAAAAATTAACAGATTAAAAATTCAACTTAAAGAATATTTTAAAGTAAATAAAAATGGAAATAGATAACTTAAAAAAAGCTTGGCAGGAAACGATTGATAGTAGAGAGAAAAACACCGAAATCAATTATTTAGTTTTAAAAAAATTGACCTTGGAAACTACTTCAAGTTCAATCAATAAAATTCTTAACTTTCAAAAAATTGGAACTTTTCTTGCATTACTATATGCCATTATATCTTTTGCTCTTGGATTTATATTTTTAACAACTTATTATTGTGTTCCATTGTTCATTTCGGGAATTTTAATGGTTTATTGTTTTTTGGGTCATTATAAAAATAATAAAATGATTGAAAATATAGATTATTATAAAACTCCTGTAAAAGATTATTTAAAAACTATTTTACAGTATGAAAATAAGATTTATGAAGCCAAAAAAAGCGATTATATTATAACTTTTTTTTGGGTTACAGCGATTTCGCCTTTATATATAAAATATGTTAAAAATATAGATGTTTTTGAAGATAGTTATTCTTTACTGATTTTCCTTGGAGTTTTAATTGTAATTTTTTTATTTATTGCAATTGGCACAAATTCAATATATAAAAATTATGGCAAAAAATTCAATGGTGTAAAAAATCAATTAGAGGAAATTCTGGAATTTGAAAAAGAATAAACCTACATTTTCAAATAAAAATCTTGGGTAAGTTCAATATATTCTGGAGTGTATTGATGACGCGTCGTTTCTATAACTAATTCATCAATAGCTGGCGTTTGTTCTATACGAGTAAATGCCAATAAACTTCTTTTATTTTCAGAAGTTGGCGTGCCTTTTACTCGAGTAATTTTTAACGGAAATAATAACGATTGTTTCGCTAAAGCAATAAAATCTTCTTCCGCAGAATAGGGAATAATTACAGAAAATATTCCGTTTTCTGACAATAACAAATAAGCCGCTTCGATTAATTCATCAAAAGGTAATGCATCTGTAAAACGAGCCAAATCGCGAGATGCGTTGTCTGTCTTATAATCTTCAGAATAAAAGGGCGGATTGGAAACAATGATGTCGTATTCTTCTTCGATTTCTTCGATTTCAGCTACAAATTCGTCTAACCCAGCATGGTAGCAATACAATCGGTCTGCCCAAGGCGAATTTTCAAAATTATCTACACATTCTTCGTAGGCATTTTCTTCAATTTCAATAGCATCAATTTGCTCTGAGAAACTTCTTTGGGCTAACATAAGGGAAATTATTCCTGTTCCAGCTCCAATATCAAGTATGTTATATGGATTGTTAATTAGCGGTGTCCAAGCACCCAATAAAACACCATCTGTACCCACTTTCATGGCAGATTTTTCTTGTTGAACTGAAAATTGTTTGAATGAAAAAATCATAAATTAATTATGAATGTTGAGTAATGAATGTTGAAGTTATTTGCTACTCCAAATACAAATCCACTAAACCAATTGGTGTGTTTAAAACCAATTCTTTTTCTTTTCTATTGACTTCAATAATAAAAGAGTCGATCATAGGAACTAAAACTTGTTTTTGTCCTTTGAAAATTTCAAAGATAGGTTGAGCGGCATTATCCAAAATGGCGTGAACAGTACCAATGTCGCCTAAGCGTTGATCTGTAACTTTAAAACCTATAATTTCGTGAAAATAAAACTTAGTGCCTTCTAGTTTTGGTAACATCGTTAGAGGTAAATATACTTCTAAATTTTTCATATTGTCGGCTTCTAGTTCCGTATCAACATCTTCAAATTTAACGCGTAAAAATTTATCTCTATGAATGGATGATTTATCAATAAAAAATGGAACCAGGTTTTTATTGTATTCAATAAAAACTGATTCCAAATTTTGATAAAGTTCAGGTTCGTCTGTATCTAAAAAGATAAGAACTTCCCCTTTGAAACTAAATTTTTTAGCGATTTTGCCTAAATAGAAACATTTATCTTTACGCATTATCGCAGAATATATTAAGCTTCTTTTTCTTCGTTGTTTTCCTCAGCAGCAGGAGCTTCTGTAGTTTCTTCTGCAACAGCTTCAACTACTTCTTCAACAGCAACTTCTTCAGTTACTTCAGCAACAGCCTCAACTACTTCTTCTACAGCAACTTCTTCAGTTACCTCAGCAGCAGCTTCAACTACTTCTTCTGCAACCTCTTCAGTTACTTCAGCAGGAGCTTCAACTACTTCTTCTGCTTTTACAGCATCAGCAATTGCAGCCATACGTTTTTCGTTTGCTACTTGTTCTGCTTTAAAAGCTTTAGCTTTAGCATCTGCTTGCGCTTTGCTTAAACCGTCTTTTTTAGCATCTACTTTTCCAGCTTTTGCATCTAACCATGTTGCTAATTTAGCATCTGCTTGTTCTTGTGTTAAAGCACCTTTTCTAACTCCACCATCTAAATGATGTTTCAACAAAGCACCTTTATAAGATAAAATTGCTTTAGCCGTGTCAGTTGGTTGGGCACCGTTGTGTAACCATTGAACAGCACTATCAACATTTAAATCAATAGTTGCAGGGTTAGTGTTTGGATTGTACGTCCCTATTTTTTCTAGGTATTTACCATCTCTTTTTGAGCGGGCATCTGCCGCTACGATCCAGAAAAAAGGTTTCCCTTTTTTACCATGTCTTTGTAATCTAATTCTTACTGGCATAATCTTGTGATTAAATTTGAGGTACTCGACCTCGGTTAATTAAGGGTGCAAAGATAATAATAATTATTAAATTTCAATGTTTTATGTTTAATTATTTTTAAATCAGTGTTTTAATGTTGTTTACATTCCAAATTTCATCTTTTCTCTTTTGACTTTTCACTTTAAAATTCATTTCGTATATTTGAACTTTATAAAAAATAATCATGGAAAACATAAAACAATACGTTCAGGAAAACAAAGAACGATTTATTAAAGAATTAATAGAATTACTTAAAATGCCTTCTGTTAGTGCAGATAGCGCGTATGCTCAAGATGTAATTAATACTGCCGAATCGGTGAAGTCAAGCTTAGAAAAAGCAGGTTGTGATGTAGTTGAAATGTGCGAAACTCCAGGTTATCCAATCGTTTACGGACATAAAATAATTGATTCAAGTCTTCCTACAGTATTAGTTTATGGACATTATGATGTGCAACCCGCAGATCCTATTGAATTGTGGACGTCTCCCCCATTTGAACCCGTAATAAAAGCTACAGAAATTCATCCAGAAGGCGCTATTTTTGCACGTGGTGCTTGTGATGACAAAGGTCAGATGTACATGCACGTGAAAGCTTTTGAATACATGATTGCTAATAATAACTTGCCTTGTAATGTAAAATTTATGATTGAAGGCGAAGAAGAAGTGGGTTCTAAAAGTTTAAGTTGGTTCGTAGAACGCAATCAAGAAAAATTAGCTTGTGATGTAATATTAATTTCAGATACTGGAATGATTTCAAATACGCAACCATCAATAACAACTGGTTTACGTGGTTTAAGTTATGTGGAAGTAGAAGTAACGGGTCCTAATAGAGATTTACATTCTGGTTTATATGGTGGAGCTGTTGCTAATCCTATAAATATTTTAACCAAAATGATTGCCTCGTTACACGATGAAAATAATCATATTACCATACCTGGTTTTTACGATGGCGTGGAAGAATTGTCATTAGAAGAAAGAGCCGAAATGGCAAAAAGACCGTATTCTGAAGATGATTACAAAAAAGCATTAAATATTGCAGACACCTATGGCGAAGCAGGTTACACTACAAATGAGAGAAATTCTATTCGCCCTACTTTAGATGTAAACGGGATTTGGGGTGGCTATACAGGTGAAGGAGCAAAAACCGTTATTGCAAGTAAAGCATTTGCAAAAATTTCGATGCGATTGGTTCCAAACCAAGATTGGGAAAACATAACAGAATTATTTAAAAAACACTTTGAAAGTATTGCGCCAAGTGCAGTAACCGTGAAGGTAACACCTCATCATGGCGGACAAGGTTATGTAACGCCAATTGACAGTATTGGCTATCAAGCTGCGAATAAAGCATATACAGAATCGTTTGGTGTTTCGGCTATTCCTGTTCGTTCAGGTGGAAGTATTCCAATTGTTGCTTTGTTTGAAAAAGAATTGAAAAGCAAAACTATTTTAATGGGATTTGGTTTGGATAGCGACGCCATTCACTCGCCAAATGAACATTATGGAATTTTCAATTATATGAAAGGAATTGAAACCATTCCGTTATTTTATAAATATTTTACAGAAATGTATAAAAAATAAAAACAAGAAATTAATTTGCTAAAAGAAAACTTAGTTTATATATTTGCACTCCAATTATCGCGGGTATGGTGAAATTGGTAGACACGCCAGACTTAGGATCTGGTGCCGCAAGGTGTGAAGGTTCGAGTCCTTTTACCCGCACAAAAAAGCTCAAAACAATGTTTTGAGCTTTTTTTATTTAATACTTAACATATATGTTTCTAAAGCTTGCACTTCCGCTTCTGACATAGCTTTTGTAATTTCGAGATTGGCTTTCATAATTTCATATTGCGAAGGATCAACAATAGGTTCCGTTTCACCTTGTAAGAATAACGAAATACTTGCTTTTTTATCAGTATATATTTTAGAAATGTCTTTAATACTTGGTCCGGAAGTTGCAACATCTGATTTATGACAAGTGGCGCACATACCTTTTCCTTCAAATAATTCTTTTCCTAATTCTTTAGGTGTTTGATTAACCGAAGTTTCTGCTTGATTAATAGGGCTTCCCATAGCATCGGTCTCTTTTTTTTTGCCACAGCTGATGATACTTATACCTATTGATAACGTAAGAAGTAATTTAAAATATACTTTCATAATTTATCTATTTTTTGTTTAGTAAAATCGCTGCTTCTTTTGCAAAATACGTCGAAATTAAACTAGCGCCGGCGCGTTTGATGCACATTAATTGTTCCATCATAATTTTGTCGTGGTCGAGCCAACCTCTTTCAGCAGCTGCTTTTATCATTGCATATTCGCCAGAAACGTGAAAAACCGTTACAGGAACATTTACCGCGTTTTTTACTTCGCGAACAATATCTAAATACGCAATTCCGGGTTTTACCATCACCATATCAGCACCTTCTTCTACGTCCCAAAGGGCTTCTTTGATGGCTTCGATACGATTCGCATAATCCATTTGGTAGGTTTTTTTATCTTTTGGCACTTCGACATCGGCTTCTCTTGGCGCACTGTCTAAAGCATCTCTAAACGGACCATAAAATGCCGAAGCATATTTCGCCGAATAACTCATAATGCCTACATTCTCAAATCCTGCAGCGTCTAAACCTTGGCGCAAACGTAAAACTCGTCCGTCCATCATATCGCTTGGCGCAACAAAATCGGCTCCAGCTTGAGCGTGAGAAACCGCCATTTTTACTAAGGCATCGTTTGTTGCATCATTTGCTACATCGCCGTTTTCAATAATTCCGTCGTGACCATAAATAGAATACGGGTCTAATGCCACATCGGGCATCACAATCATTTCAGGGCAAGCGGCTTTGATAGCACGAATGGCTTGTTGCATCAATCCGTTTGGATTCCACGCTTCTTTACCGGTGTTGTCTTTTAAATCTTCGCTAACTTTCACGTAGATATTCACGGCACGAATCCCTAAATCGAATAACTCTTGAACTTCTTTCACCGTTAAATCAATCGAACGACGAAAAATTCCTGGCATCGATGGAATTTCGACTTGGATATTTTTTCCTTCTGCAATAAACATCGGAAACATAAAATCACTTGGACTTAATGTGGTTTCGCGAACTAAACTTCTTATGGATTCGTTTACTCTTAAACGACGTCCTCTTTGTAATGGAAACATACTATTTTAATTTTTTGAACCATTAAGGGATTAAGTTTATTAAGGGTTTGACTAAATTTTTCTTAATCTCTTAATGGTTTAATTTATACCCAATTTATAGGTTTTTCTAATACTTTTACTACTTTTTCTTCTTCGCTACCTACCGCAGGATGATGGTCGTAATGCCATTGCACGTGTGGTGGTAAACTCATCAAAATCGATTCAATTCTACCGTTGGTTTTTAAGCCAAATAAAGTGCCTTTGTCGTGAACCAAATTAAATTCAACATAACGACCACGACGAATTTCTTGCCAAGTTCTTTGCTCAGCTGTATAAGGCAAATCTTTTCTTTTTGCTACGATTGGCAAATAGGCGTCAAGGAATGAATTCCCAACTTCAGTAACAAAATTGTACCAATCTTCCATCGATTGTGCTTCGGTTTCTTTCAAATAATCGAAGAATAAACCTCCAATTCCACGCGCTTCGTTTCTATGTGCGTTCCAAAAGTAGTCGTCACATTGTTTTTTGTATTTCGGATAAAAATCAGGATTATGTTTATCACAAGCCGTTTTACACGTTTGATGAAAATGAATTGCATCTTCTTCAAACAAATAATAAGGTGTTAAATCCTGTCCGCCACCAAACCAACTGTTAATTACATTACCATTATCGTCGTACATTTCGAAATACCGCCAATTTGCATGAACGGTTGGCACAATTGGGTTTTTCGGATGAATTACCAAACTCAATCCGCAAGCAAAAAAATCAGCTTCGCCTACGTTAAACATTTTTTGCATAGCTTCGGGTAATTTCCCGTGAACCGCTGAAATGTTTACACCACCTTTTTCAAAAACAGCACCATTTTCAATTACGCGTGTTCTTCCTCCACCGCCTTCGGGTCTGTCCCAAATATCTTCACGAAATTTGGCAACACCATCAATAGTTTCTAATCCTTTACAGATTTGATCTTGTAGGTTTTGTATGTATTGGTAGAATTTGTCTTTCATTTTAATTGCTTTTAGCTATGCGTTCAGCCGCTTCACGACAGTTGTGCGTAGTTCTTGTTATTTTTTCTTACAATATATCTTACTGTCTTTAAGTTTAAATCCAACACTTGAATATAAATTTATTGCAGCCAATCTATGATCTTCAGTAAAAAGCAGTATTTCAGAAAGTTCTTTTTCTTCACCTACTTGAACTAATAAATTAATTAATTTTCTTCCTACTCCTTTTCCACGAGAAGTGGAGTCTACAACTACATCTTCAATCCAACCCTTATTTCCAGATATAACTTTGTAAGTACACATTAATGCAATTCCAATTATTTTATTATTATCTTCACAATATGCAACTGTAATTTGGTTTTTCTCATTCAATATTTCTTCAAGATCTAACTGAATTTTATTTGGACTTAATTGACGAAATAATTCAGAAACTTGCTCTTTATTGTCTATGTTTAAATCATTTTTGTCTAAAATAGCTGCTTTCATTTCTTTTAAATTGTTTTAAACAATACCGTTTTATTGAATTATAATTTTTAGAATTACTTACAACTATCTGCTGTCAGCTTATCTATTGTATTCCTTCACCGCTTCCACAAATGCTTTTGCATGGTCTACAGGAATATTGGGTAAAATTCCGTGACCTAAGTTGACGATATAATTGTCCTTGCCAAATTCATCAATCATTTCGTGTACCATTTTTTTGATGGTTGGAATTGGCGACAATAAACGACTCGGATCAAAATTTCCTTGTAAGGTGATATTTCCTCCTGTTAAATAACGAGCGTTTCTTGGCGAACACGTCCAATCTACTCCTAAAGCCGAAGCTTTTGATTTTGCCATATCGCCTAAAGCAAACCAACAACCTTTTCCAAAAACAATTACTTTCGTATCGTCAGCTAATGCCTCAACAATTTGGTTGATGTATTGCCAAGAAAATTCTTGATAATCTACCGGAGACAACATACCGCCCCAAGAATCGAAAATTTGAATCGCATTACAACCTGCTTTTACTTTTTCTTTCAAATATAAAATCGTTGTATCGGTAATTTTTTGTAATAAAACGTGCGCAGCTACTGGATTGGAAAAACAAAATCCTTTGGCAGTATCAAAACTTTTAGAGCCTTTTCCTTCAACAGCATAACAAAAAATCGTCCAAGGGGAACCAGCGAAACCAATTAACGGTACCTCATCGTTCAACATTTGTTTTGTCAATTTTATCGCATCAAAAACATAACCCAACGTTTCGTTTACGTCTGGAACAAACACTTTTTCTACATCTTGAGAAGTACGAATTGGATTCGGAATTATCGGACCTAAATTGTCTTTCAATTCCACGTGAATTCCCATCGCTCTTGGCACAACCAAAATATCAGAAAACAAAATTGCTGCATCTGGTTTCACAATACGAATCGGTTGCACGGTGATTTCAGCTGCTAATTCAGGAGCTTCACAACGTGTAAAGAAATCGTATTTGTCACGCAAAGCTCTAAATTCAGGTAAATATCTTCCCGCTTGACGCATCATCCAAACCGGTGGGCGTTCAACTTTTTCGTTATTTAAGGCACGTAGGAATAAATCGTTTTTTATCATTTTGTTTGTATTAAACCTAACAGGTTTCGAAAACCTGTCAGGTTATATTATATGTAATATTCTATAACTTGTTCTATTACGTTTTCAACACTTGGTTGATACGCTGTTTTTATATTTTTAATTTTAGTTTCAGACAATACGGCTCTTAAAGCGTCTGCTGTTGTATTTCCTATACAAAACAATTTTTCGTTACTAAGTGTGTTCTTTTTCAAATAACTGGTTACTGCAGATGGGCTGAAAAACAAAATCCCGTCTACTTTATCTGAAATTTTATGAGGTGTTAAGGTTGTATCGTACACTTTAATTTCATTAAAATTAATTTCGTTTTCAGTTAACATTTCTGGTAACGTATCTTTACGAATATTGCCACTAAAAAAAGTGAAACTTTCATCGGAATAAACTAACGTAATAATTTCCGCTAAATCTTCTGCATAACCTGTGTAGGCTTCTACTGTGAAACCATTTTCGTTTAATAATTCTTTGGTTTTTAATCCTACACAAAAAACGTTTTTTTGCTTTAATTCATCAATTTTTGGATGTTGCAAAATACTTAAAACGGCGTTTTGACTCGTAAAAATTAAGTTTTTATTCAGGTTTTTTATTTCGAAAGAAGCGTTTTCTGTTTTAATAAAATCTGCTTCAATAACTTGAATAGTTGCCTTAACTAATTCTTGTTTTTGAATTGGTGAAAGTGTTTTGGTGGATAATATTGTAGTTTCTTTTACCATTTTTTTCTTTTACCATTAAGAAATTAAGATTATTAAGTTTTCTTAATTCCTTAATGGTTTGTTTTTACTTTTTTAGTTTTTCTTTAATTTCAGTCATTACTACTGTGCCGCCATTGGCTAAAATTTCTTGAGCGGTATGAAATCCTAATTTTTTCCATTCCGAAACAGCTACGGTTTTAGTAACTTCTAATTTTTGTTTTCCGTCTATTGATAATAAAACACCTGTAAAATCAATCACATCTTCTTTCTCATTATACGTAGCGATTGCTCCAATTGGTGCTGTACAACCTCCTTCTAACGTTCTAAGAAATTGACGTTCTATATAGGTACAAATTTCGGTTTCAATATGATTTAATTGCGAAACGGCATCTAAAGAAAAGAAATCATCTGCATTACACACCACAACCATAGCGCCTTGAGCAGGTGCTGGAATCATCCAATCTAAAACAATTGCTTTTTCTGGTTTTAAGTTGATACGTTCTAAGCCGGCTTCTGCAAAAATAGCACCACCCCAATTTGAATCTGCTACTTTTTGCAAACGTGTATTTACATTACCACGAATATCTTCTACAGTATGCGTTGGATATTTGTTTAACCAACTTGCTTTTCTTCGTAAACTACTGCTTGCAATGACGCTATTTTCTTCGGTTAAAAAGTCTAAATTTTCTTTATAAACCAAAATATCAAATGCTGAAGCTCTTTCCAAAACGGCACCTTGGACAATTCCGTTAGGCAATAATGTTGGTACATCTTTCATAGAATGTACCGCAATGTCAATTTTCCCTTGAATCATTGCTACATCTAAGGTTTTTGTAAAAATTCCGGTAATTCCTAATTCATACAATGGTTTGTCTAAAACAATGTCTCCATCGGATTTTACAGCGATAATTTCTGTTTTATAGCCCAAATCGTTCAACTGTTTTTCAACGGTTTTAGCTTGCCAAAGTGCGAGTTCGCTATCGCGTGTTCCTATTCGTATTGTTTTATTAACCATTTATATTTTAAAACATTAAGAAATTAAGTATCATTTAGTTTTTAGTCGTCAAGTCTTGAAAAATATTCATTCACAAATGGTTTCAAAGATTTTGTAATATTTGTTGTGTAGAAATTTATCAGCAATCCTTGAGGTTTTTCTAATAATTTCATATACGTTAAAAGTTGTGCTTCGTGAATGGGCAAAATACTTTCAACTGTTTTTAATTCTATAATTACTGTATCGTTTACCAATAAATCAATTCTTAATGTTGATTCAAGTTCCAAATCATCATATTCAATTTTAACAACAACTTGTTGTTTTACATTATAGCCATTCCTTTCTAACTCAAACTTTAAGCATTGCTCATAAACACTTTCAAGTAAGCCTGGACCAAGTTTTTTATGAACTTTTATTGCAAATCCAGTAATTTCGAAAGATAATTTGGTTACTTCTTTTTTTGTCATATTCATTTTGCTTAATGCAACTTAATTTCTTAATGTTCGAAAACAAATATACTATTTTTGGTTTTCTATTTGAAAAACTTTATTGATCCACTCTACACTTTCATCTACAACCGTGTTGTCATCTTTTAAGTGATTGGCAAAATGACTGGTTATTTTTTGAATTAATTTTGCGGTAACAATTTCGGCATATTCTTCATTGAAATCGGCATTTTTCTTTTTTAAATGATTGATTTCCGATTCTTTAATGGCGTTTAATTTTGCCTTTAGAGCGTGTATCGTTGGTGCATATTTTCTTCCTTTTGACCAAGTTAAAAATTCAGTTAAAACTTCACTAATAATTTCTTCGGCAGCCGGTATAAATAGTTTTCTGTTTTCTAAAGTTTCATCGGTAATTTCCGACAAATGATCCATATGCACTAAAGTAACCAAAGGGTTGTGCTTTACGTTTTCGTTTACATTTTTAGGTATTGATAAATCTAAAATCAACAAAGGTTTTTTAAGATTTAAAATATCTAAATCCACTGTAGGATTTTGAGCGCCTGTGGCTACAACAACCACATCTGCTTTTTGTAATTCTATTTGTAAATCGGAATAATCTTTAACAACAAGGTTTAGTTTTTTGGCTAATTTTTCTGCTTTATCCTTGGTTCTATTAATCAATGTAATTTGATCGTGTTTGGAATGTTTTACCAAATTCTCACAAGTATTTCTTCCAATTTTTCCTGTTCCGAAAAGTAAAATATTTTTATTAGAAATAGCTTCTACATTCTTAAAAATATATTGCACTGCCGCAAAAGAAACAGAAGTAGCGCCGCTTGAAATTTCAGTTTCGTTTTTAACTTTCTTACTCGCTTGAATTACCGAATTTACTAATCGTTCTAAATACGGATTTGCTAAATTATGTTTTTTACTTTCTACAAATGCGTTTTTCAATTGGGCAATGATTTCAAAATCGCCTAAAATTTGACTATCCAAACCCGTTCCTACTCTAAACATATGGTTTAAAGCTTCCTTTTGTTTGTACACATAAGCGTATTTTTGAAACTCTTCAACCGTTCCAGAACTGTTTTCGCACAATAAATGAATCAATTGAAAAGGATGCTGTGCAAAACCGTATATTTCAGTACGGTTACAAGTGGAAGTAACAATCAGACTTTCAATCCCGTTAGATTTTGCCTGTTTCAAAAGATTGGTTTTGGCAGTAGCGTCTAAACTAAATTTACCTCTAATTTCGGCGTCCGCTTTTTTGTAGCTTAGTCCGATAGCGTAGAAAGTAGTTTGTTTTGCAGGTGAATGATTGTCCATAAATTGCTTTATCTCTTAAAGATGCACAAAATTATTGTTTCCATCTGTACAAAAACAACGCTGAAAGTACTTTTTATATCGGAATTCGATTTTTTTAAATAAATTGCACTTATTTTGATATAAACTACTAACTTTGTAACAAATTCAGCACCAAACAACTGCTTTGTTTAGATTAATTATAAATAACAAGCTTGTTTTTTGTTAAACAATTCATAAAAAAATAACGCTATGAGTTCATTTGAAGAAATTAAAATTGATACCGATTTTACGTTATTACGATTTCAAAACGATTCTGACACTACCGAAACGTCTGAAAAACAGGTAGGTTCAGGCTTAATTCAGTTTCATTTTAATGTAAAAGGAAAAGGAAAATTTATTTTTAATAATAATTCTTATACTTTAGATTTGAATGAAGAAAAAGCGCTATTGCTTTACAATCCGCAAAAAGAATTGCCGCTTCATTTAGAAATTGCTCCTAAAAGTTGGATTATTTCTATTTTAATTTCCATAAAAAAATTCCATACTTTATTTTCATCAGATTCAGAAATGATTCCGTTTTTGAGTAAAGATAATTTAGAAAAAAAATATTACACCGAAGAAAGTATCAGCCCGTCAATGGCAATTGTATTAAATCAAATATTTCATTACAACCAAAATTCATCAATCAAAACCTTGTATTTAAAAGGAAAAAGTTACGAATTATTAAGTCTTTTTTTTAATACGAATGAAGATCCAAATGCAGAACATTGTCCATTTTTATCAGACGAAGAAAATGTGTTGAAAATTAAAAAAGCGAAAGAAATCATCATTAAAAATATGGCGGAACCACCAGGTTTACAAGAATTGGCTGATGAAGTTGGAATTTCATTAAAAAAATTAAAAGCGGGTTTTAAAGAAATTTATGGCGACACCGTTTTTAATTTTTTATTCGATTATAAAATGGAATTTGCACGAAAATTGCTTGATACCGGTTCGTATAATGTAAATGAAGTGGGATTGAAAATTGGCTACAGCACCTCAAGTCACTTTATTGCTGCATTTAAAAAGAAATTTGGCACAACGCCAAAAAAATACCTATTAAACTTAAACGTTAATTTATAAAATTACAATATAATGAAAGGAGTATTATTAGTAAATCTTGGTTCGCCAGAAAGCCCTACTGCTAAAGATGTAAAACCATATTTAGATGAATTTTTAATGGACAAATACGTAATTGACGTTCCGTTTTTATTACGTGCTTTGTTGGTAAGAGGAATTATTTTACAAACACGACCAAAAAAATCTGCTGAAGCGTATGCAAGAATTTGGACTGATGAAGGTTCGCCATTAATTGTAATTTCTAAAAAAATGCACGAAAAAGTAAAAGGTTTGGTTGACATTCCGGTTGCTTTAGCTATGCGTTATGGAACAATTACTATTTTAAAAGGATTGCAAGAATTACACGACAAAGGCGTAACGGAAGTGATGCTTTTTCCTTTATATCCGCAACACGCTATGGCTTCAACCACTACTATTTTGGTATTGGCAGAAGAGCTTCGCGCTAAGCATTTTCCAAATATGAAATTTACAACCGTTCCAGCGTTTTATAACAAACCTGGGTACATTGAAGCATTATCCAATTCGATAAAAAAGCATTTGGAAGGTTTTGACTACGATCATTTATTGTTTTCATATCACGGAATTCCGAAACGTCATATTCGTAAAACCGACATTACCAAATCGCATTGTAAAATTGATGGTTCTTGTTGCAATTCGCATTCGCCAGCACACGAATTTTGTTACAGACATCAATGTTATGAAACTACAAAACAAGTGGTGAAAACATTGGGCATTCCAGAAGGTAAATACAGCCAAACGTTTCAATCTCGTTTAGCAGGTGATAAATGGTTAACGCCATACACCGATGTAGAAGTAAATAAAATGCCAAAAAAAGGAATTAAGAAATTAGCCGTTGTAACGCCAGCTTTTGTGGCCGATTGTTTAGAAACATTGGAGGAAATTGCTATGGAAGCCAACGAACAATTTTTACATCACGGTGGTGAAGAATTTATGGCCATTCCGTGTATGAATGACGAAGATGAATGGTGTGGTGTTGTGGCTGATTGGATTGAAGAATTTAAAAATAGTAAATAGTAAAAAGCGATTAGTAAATAGTTTATTTTATGTACGAATACCTAAAATCCTTACACTTAATTTTTGTAATCACTTGGTTTGCAGGATTATTTTACATTGTTCGCTTGTTTGTGTATCAAATTGAAGCAAACGAAATGCCTTCGCCAGAAAAAGAAATTTTACAAAAACAGTATAAAATAATGACGTACCGTTTGTGGTACATAATTACTTGGCCGAGTGCGGTTTTAGCCACTATTTTTGCTTTGTCGTTGTTACATTTAAATCCTGCTTTTATGGAAATGCCTTGGATGCAAGTGAAATTAGGATTTGTAGTTTTGTTATTTATCTATCATTTTAAATGTCAAAAAATTTATACCGAATTACAAAATGATACCGTAAAATATACCTCAAACTTTATGCGATTATGGAACGAATGCGCGACCATAATTTTGTTTGCTGTAGTTTTTTTAGTAATTTTAAAAAATGCAATCAACTGGATTTATGGTGTAATTGGAATTATTTTGTTTTCAGTGATTATTATGCTTGGTTTTAAATTCTATAAAAGAATAAGAGATAAAAAAAGTGATTAAATTTTTAAAAATACATACACTTTCGTTACGACGAAGAATATTTTTGTCGATGTTGTTTATTACAACATTTTCAACAATACTAATTACTGTAGTGTCACTAATTCATTTTCGGTACGAAGCTAAAGAATACCACGAAGAACGTTTGTCTCGAAAAGAAAATGCGATAAAAGAGCATATAGAATACATTTTACAAACTTCAAAATTTCCACTTACTACCAATAATATACCAAGTATTTTTAAGGGTAGAATTCTTGAATTATCAGATATTCATAGTCTTGAAGTTAATTTTTTTGATTTAAACGGAAAATTACTATTATCATCTAAATCTTATATTAAGAATAAAAAAAAACCGAAAATTAATGCCGAAATTCTTAAAAGCTTAAAAATTTCCTCAGAAAAACGAATTGTAATAACAAAAGTTAAAGAAAACGAAACATACTTAAAATCGTCTTATAGTTATATTAAAGATGCCGATTTTAAAAATCTTGCTATTTTAAATATTCCGTATGAAGAGAATAGCGATTTTTATAATGAAGAAGCGGAAAACTTCCTAACCCGATATGCGCAAGTATTTATAATTATGTTTATTATTTCTATTTTAATATCCTATTTATTATCCAGTAATATTACCAAATCGATTTCTCAAATTTCAGAAAAATTAGGTATTACACAGTTAAATGAACGCAACCAAAAACTTAAACTTCAACCTGGAAATCAAGAAATTAATGGACTAATTTTGGCCTATAATAATATGGTTGATACCTTAGAAGAAAGCGCACAAAAATTAGCTCAAAGCGAACGTGAACACGCTTGGCGTGAAATGGCAAAACAAGTGGCTCACGAGATTAAAAACCCACTTACGCCAATGCGTTTAACCATACAAAGTTTTCAAAGAAAATTTGACCCGAATGATCCAAATAATAGTCAAAAACTTGAAGATTTTTCTGAAACCCTTATTCAGCAAATTGATACTATGACCACTGTAGCAAGTGCATTTTCAAATTTTGCCAATATGCCCACACAACAAAATGAACGCTTAAATATTGTTCAGGTTTGTAAAACGGCTTTAGAAATTTTTAATGAAGATTATATTGATTTTATAAGTTCGGAAAAAGAAATTTACACTTCTTTTGATAGAACACAATTGACAAGAATTGTAACTAATTTAGTAAAAAACGCCATTCAATCTATACCTGAAAATCAAAAATTTAAATCAGTAATGGTTGAAATTTTAAAAGAAGATACTAATTTTATTTTGAAGGTTTCGGATAACGGAATTGGAATTTCGTTTGAAAACCAAGCGTATATTTTCGAACCAAAATTCACAACAAAAAATTCTGGTATGGGATTAGGATTGGCCATCATTAAGAAAATTATTGAAAATTATAACGGAAGTATTTCTTTTAAATCCGAAGAAGAAAAAGGAACACTTTTTACAGTAAAACTACCTATAAAAAACTAAAAAATGGAAACTATTTTAATTGAAAAACAAGACAATTTCGCGATTGTTACGATTAACAGACCCACAAAATTAAATGCTTTAAACAAAGCGACAATTGAAGAACTACATACAGCATTTAACGATTTAAATAACGACAGCAGTACGAAAGTAATTATATTAACTGGAAGTGGTGAAAAAGCATTTGTAGCTGGTGCAGACATTGCTGAATTTGCGCATTTTTCTGCTTCTGAAGGAGAACAATTGGCCGCAAAAGGACAAGAATTATTATTTGATTTTGTTCAAAATTTACAAACTCCAGTTATAGCCGCAGTAAACGGATTTGCTTTAGGTGGCGGATTAGAATTAGCAATGAGTTGTCATTTCAGAATTGCTTCAACTAACGCGAAAATGGGATTACCAGAAGTTACTTTAGGCGTTATTCCAGGTTATGGTGGTACACAAAGATTGACACAATTAATCGGAAAAGGTAGAGCTATGGAATTGATTATGACCGCTAATATGATTGATGCTGAAACTGCAAAATCGTATGGTTTAGTAAATCACGTAGTGCCACAAGAAGAATTATTAGACTTAGCAAAATCTATAGCTACAAAAATCTGTCAAAATTCAAGTGTGGCCATTGCAAAAGCTATTGAATCTATAAATGCCAACTTTGAAGACGGCGTTAACGGTTTTGATATAGAAATAAAAAACTTTGGTGCAAGTTTTGCTACGGAAGATTTTAAAGAAGGCACAACGGCATTTTTAGAAAAAAGAAAAGCGGTTTTTGTGGGAAAATAAAATATGTCTTGACTTAATATTAAAAAAAATCCCGAGCAATGCTCGGGATTTTTACTTGTATAGAAAATTGAATTATTTTTTCTTTTTTCCACCTTTTTCTGCTTTTGCAGCTTCTTGAGCAGCTTTCATAGCAGCACGAGAAATTCTTACTTGACAAACAACTGTGTTGTCTGGGTGTAAAATTTTGTAGTTTGGTGCGCCTAATTTAGTAACGTATAATTTGTTACCCATTTCTAATTCAGAAATGTTTGCTTCAACGAAATCCGGTAAGTTTGCAGGTAAAGCTCTCACTTTTAATTTACGTTGGTTTAAACGTAAAACCCCTCCTAATAAAACCCCTGGAGATGTTCCAGTAATTTTAACAGGTACTTCCATTGTAATTTCTTTTGCAGCATCTAGATTATAGAAATCTACGTGTAAAATTTTGTCAGAAACTGGGTGAAATTGAATATCTTGTAAGATACCATCAAATTTCTTTCCACCTTCTAATTCAATTACTACAGTGTGCGCTTCTGGAGTGTAAACTAAACCTTTAAATGCTCTTTCTTCAGCACTAAAATGTACTGGATTTTCCCCTCCGTAAATAACGCAAGGAACCATTCCAGCATTACGTAAGGCTTTAGTAGCTACTTTGCCCACGCTTTCTCTTTGTGATCCTTTGATCGTAATTGATTTCATTTGAAATAAATTAAAATTAATAAAAAATAATTGGTTAGTAGTTTAAAGGAATGAACATCTTCAAACCGACTAACTTTACATTAAAAACTTCCCACTTATGGAAGTATTGTTTTGAACCATGTGCATTACATCTGCAAATAACGGCGCACAGCTCACCACTTTTATTTTCTTAGACTCTTTCTTTAACGGAATAGAATCTGTAACAATTAACTCTTCTAATTTTGAGTTTTCAATTTTTTCGTACGCCTCACCAGATAAAATAGCGTGTGTACAAATGGCTCTTACACTCAAAGCACCTT
>NZ_JBIKJI010000006.1:0-30218 GCF_044361065.1 Flavobacterium sp. | reverse complement strand
AGAAACGGACAAAACATTAAATTAGCGAGTCAATTAACTGGATACGAATTAGATGTAATTCGCGAAGGAATTGTTCAAGAAGAAGATGATGTGGAATTAAGAGAATTTAGTGATGAAATTGAAGAATGGATTATTGAAGAATTCGAAAAAATTGGTTTAGATACCGCTAGAAGTATTATCGATAAAGATGTTGCAGATTTAGTAAGAAGAACAGATTTAGAAGAAGAAACCATTTTAGATGTTATCAATATCCTAAAACAAGAATTAGATAGCTAATCAACAATTAATTTAGCATCACAATCACAAAGAAAATTAAGCAAAAAACAAATATGTCTGAAGAAAGAGTAATACGAATAAGTAAAGTTTTAAAAGAATTCAACATTTCACTTGATAGAGCTGTTGACACCTTAAAAGAAAAGGGTCATACCATTGAGCACAGTCCCAATGCAAAAGTTTCTCAATTGGAATTCGACGTCTTGTGCAATATTTTTTCGGCCGATAAAGGAAATAAAGTAGCTTCGAAAGAAGTTGGCGAAGAAAAGAAAAAAGAAAAAGAAGCACTAAAACGTGAAATCGAAAAAGAACTCGAAGTAAAACGTCTTGCAGATGAAGAAAGACAAAAACAAGAAATAATAAAAGCAAAAGCAGTTGTTACCGCTCCAGTTTCTTTGGGAAAAATTGATTTAAATCCAAAAAAACAAGAAGCAACTAAAGCTGATAAAACTGTTGCTGCTAAAGAAAATAATGTTGTTTCAAAAGAAGAAAAAACAGTTGTTGCAGAAAAAACTTCAGACAAACCTGCAGAAACGGTAAAAAAATCTGTTGAAAAAACAAAAGCAAAATCAGAAGAAGCTTCAGTTCAACCTCAAGAATTTAATCCTGATGGCACACCAATTGAAGTACGATTAGATACACAATACACGAAACTTTCAGGAGCTACTTTCACGGGTCAAACAATTGATTTAACTCAATTTAATAAACCTAAGAAAAAGAAAGAAGAATTTAAAAAACCAGGAACACCAGGTGCTGCGGCAAGTAAGCCAGGAACACCAGGCGCTCCAGGTTCAGCAGCAAATAAACGAAAAAGAATTGTTAAGCCAGGAACACCAAATACAGGTGGTACAGCTGGAAATACGCAAGGTGGCGGTCAAGGTGGTTTTGTAAAAAGACCATATCAAGGCGGACAAGGCGCTGGTGGCTTCAAAAAACCAGGTTTTAACAAATCTACTCCAGTTGTAAAGGTTGAGCCAACGGAAGAAGAAGTAAAAAATCAAATTAAAGAAACTTTAGAAAGATTACAAGGAAAAGGTAATAAATCTAAAGCGGCAAAATATAGAAGAGATAAAAGAGAAACGCACCGTCAACGTACTGATGACGATTTAGCGCAACAAGATTTAGAGAGCAAAATCCTAAAAGTAACCGAGTTTGTTACGGTTGGTGAAATTGCTACTATGATGGATGTGCCTATTACAAAAGTGATTGGGACATGCATGTCATTAGGCATTATGGTAACCATGAACCAACGTTTAGATGCTGAAACATTAACAATTGTTGCAGATGAATTTGGTTACGAAATGCAATTTATCACAACTGATATTGAAGAAAATGCAGTAATTATTGAAGATACTGAAGAAGAATTAGAATTCAGAGCACCAATTGTTACCGTTATGGGTCACGTTGATCATGGTAAAACATCGTTATTAGATTACATTCGTAAAGCAAACGTTATTGCTGGAGAATCTGGAGGAATTACACAGCATATTGGTGCCTACGGAGTAACTTTAGATGGTGGTCAAAAAATCGCTTTCTTAGATACGCCTGGTCACGAAGCCTTTACAGCGATGCGTGCCCGTGGAGCTCAAGTTACCGATATTGCAATTATTGTAGTAGCGGCCGACGACGACATCATGCCTCAAACAAAAGAAGCAATTTCTCACGCACAAGCAGCAGGAGTTCCAATGATTTTCGCAATCAATAAAGTGGATAAACCAAATGCGAATCCAGAGAAAATTAAAGAGCAATTAGCAGGTATGAATTTACTTGTAGAAGATTGGGGTGGAAAATACCAATCTCATGATATCTCAGCAAAATTCGGACAAGGAATTCCAGAATTATTAGAAAAAGTATTATTAGAAGCTGAGGTTCTTGAACTAAAAGCAAACCCAAATAAACCTGCACAAGGAACAGTTGTAGAAGCACAATTAGACAAAGGTCGTGGTTACGTTTCTACAATATTAGTACAAGCTGGAACTTTAAAAATTGGAGACTACATGTTAGCGGGTAAAAATCATGGTAAAATTCGTGCCATGTTTGATGAAAGAGGTAACAATGTAAAAATTGCCGGACCTTCAACACCAGTATCTGTATTAGGTTTAGACGGAGCGCCAACTGCCGGAGATAAGTTTAATGTATATGAAGACGAAAGAGAAGCAAAACAAATTGCTACTAAACGTGCACAATTAGCTCGTGAGCAATCGGTTCGTACTCAGAAACATATTACACTTTCAGAAATTGGACGTCGTATTGCTTTAGGTCAATTTAAAGAATTAAACATTATCCTTAAAGGAGACGTGGATGGTTCTGTAGAAGCACTATCTGATTCGTTCTCTAAATTATCAACAGAAGAAATTCAAATTAATATCATTCATAAAGGAGTGGGAGCGATTACAGAATCTGACGTATTATTAGCTTCTGCTTCTGATGCGATTATTATCGGATTTAACGTTCGTCCTGCAGGAAACGCTAAAGCTTTAGCAGATAAAGAAGAAATTGATATCCGTAATTATTCTATTATTTATGCCGCTATCGACGATTTAAAAGACGCGATGGAAGGTATGCTTTCTCCAGAATTGAAAGAAGAAATTACTGGTACCGCCGAAATTAGAGAGTTGTTTAAAGTGTCTAAAGTTGGAACAATTGCCGGATGTATGATTACAGATGGTAAAGTAATTCGTAGCAACAGAATCCGATTAATTAGAGAAGGTGTTGTTATTTTTACAGGAGAATTAGTAGCTTTAAAACGTTTCAAAGATGACGTAAAAGAAGTGTCTAAAGGATACGATTGTGGTATGCAAATAAAAGGATACAATGATATTAAAGAATACGATATCATTGAAAGTTTCCACGAAATTGAAATCAAAAAGAAATTGAAATAATTTTTGAAACATAAACTTAAATCCCAATGAAAATTGGGATTTTTTTTGTTTTATAAATTTTTATTCTCTTTAATTTATTGAAAATAAATAAAATAGAAATCATTAGAAAATCTTTAAACATTAAACGTAAAAAATTATAATAATTTGTTTTTTTTAACTTATTTTTGAAGATACTAATAAAAATTTCAAATGCAATTCGACATTCAAAACACCGAATCTTCGGCTTTATATAAATTACTGACAGGAACTGTCATACCAAGACCTATCGCTTGGGTAGCCACAATCGATGAAAATGGAATTGATAATTTGGCGCCGTTTTCCTTTTTTAATGTAGTGAGTGAGGATCCGCCTCACATTATGTTTTCAACGGTTCGAACGGGAAATAAAAACAAAGACACGTTAAATAATATTCTCGCTAATCAGCAATTTGTAGTCAATTTAGTTACGGAAGATGTGGTTGAACAAATGAATACTACTTCGCAATCGGTTGCCGCTGATGTAAATGAATTTGAATTAGCAAACGTAACTCCAATAGAATCCATTTACATCAAACCAAAACGAGTAAAAGAAAGTTTGGTGCAATTTGAATGCGAAATGGTGCATCATTATTTTATCGAAAAGCATCAAAACGGTGGTGCGTGTATTATCATTGGAAAAATTATTACGATGCATATTGACGATTCAATTTTGATGGAAAATCATAAAATAAATGTAGAAAAATACAAACCTGTCGCACGATTAGCAGGTTCCAATTACAGTAAATTAGGAGAAATATTCTCTATTAAAAGATAATTTAATTATCAATTATCCATTGTTAATTATCCATTAAAAATATGAAAATAACAGTTATAGGTGGTGGTCCAGGCGGACTTTACTTTTCGATTTTAACCAAAAAAGCAATGCCACATTGCCAAATTGATATTTACGAACGCAATAAGCCCGATGATAGTTTTGGATTCGGAGTTGTGTTTTCAGATGAAACCTTGGGCGAATTTCTAAAACGCGATATGAAATCGTATGAATTGATACGAAGTAAATTTGCCTATTGGGATGATATTATTATTGCGAGAGATGGTGAATCCGTAACTATTGCAGGAAATGGTTTTTGCGGTTGTTCCAGAAAAACCCTTTTGCAATTACTTCAACAACGTTGTTTAGAAGAAGGTGTAAATTTGCATTTCGAACAAAATGTAGATGATGTATCACAATTTGCAGATTCCGATATTATTCTGGCAACAGACGGAATTTCAAGTGCAATTCGAACAAAATTTCAAAAAGAATTCGGAACAAAAGTTGAATTAAAAAAGAACCGCTTTGTTTGGTTAGGTTCAACAAAACCGTTAGATGCTTTTACTTATTTTTTCAGAAGTACGCCTCACGGAACCATCGTAGCGCATTCGTATCAATACGAAGAAGGTATGAGTACTTGGATTTTTGAATGTAGCGATGAAACCTGGCAAAAGCACGGTTTTGAAGTAACCAATGAAGCCGATACAATGGCAAAAATTGCCGAAATCTTCAATGATGAATTAGATGGTCACCCACTAATTTCAAATAAATCACACTGGCGTCAGTTTCCGCACGTAACGAATGAAAATTGGTATCATAATAACATTGTTTTATTAGGTGATGCCAAAGCTACAGCCCATTATTCTATTGGTTCAGGAACAAAATTAGCGATGGATAGCGCTATTGGCTTATCCGATGCCGTTATTGCTCATCCAACTAATGTTCAAGCCGCTTTTGCTCAATACGATAAAACCCGAAGAAATACGGTTGAAATGATTCAGTATGCCGCCATTGTTTCGTTGGATTGGTTTGAAAATATGGATCGTCATATGCAACATACATTTCAGCAATTTGCTTTTGGCTGCATGACGCGTTCCAAAAAAGTAACATATGAAAACTTACGTTTGAGAGATAGTTCATTTACAGATAAAGTTTTAAATGAATTTTATCAAGAACTGTTGGCTGAGGCACTCGAAGCCAATAGTTCAAATCAAAAAGCGTTGCCAGATGCTCTCGAAGGCAAAAGTGCTGCCTTTACATCTTTTAAACTTCGAAATTTAGAATTACAAAATCGTATCGTAATGTCTTCTATGGGGCAATATGTAGCAGAAAACGGATTGGTAAATGATTGGCATTTTCAGCATTATACATCAAGAGCCGCTGGTGGTTTAGGATTAATTCTGACCGAAATGACCGCTGTTTCTGAAACGGGAAGAATTTCTGATGGATGCGCTGGAATTTATACCGAAAATCAAATTAACGCTTGGAAACGAATTACTGATTTTATTCACCAATATACCCAAACAAAAATCGGAATTCAATTGGGACATTCAGGAAGAAAAGGCTGTTCAAAAATTCCTTGGGAAGCACAATTTCAAGGTGAAAAATGGGAGTTACTTTCGGCTTCTGCTATTCCGTTTAATGAAAATTCTGATTGTCCAAAAGAAATGACTTTAGCAGATATGCAATTGGTTAAAAATCAATTTGTACAAGCTGCTAAAAATGCTAACGAAGCTGGTTTTGATATGATTGAATTACAAGCGCATCACGGCTTTTTATTGGCGTCTTTTTTGTCGCCGTTAACTAATATTCGTAACGATGAATTTGGCGGAAGTGTTCAAAATCGTTTAAAATATCCCTTGGGAGTGTTTACTGCTATTCGTGAAGTATTTCCAAAAGAAAAGCCAATTTCTGTTCGAATATCCGCTACAGATTGGGCTGAAAACGGAATTTCAGAAACTGATGTTTTTGTTATTTCAGAAGCGTTTAAAAAAGCAGGAGCCGATATCATCAATGTTTCAACTGGAAATACAGTTGCTAACCAAAAACCAATTACAGGTAGAATGTGGCAAACGCCTTTCTCAGATGCGGTTCGAAACACGGTTCATATTCCAACAATAACTGCCGGATATATTCAAGATATTGACCAAATTAATACGATTATTTTAAACGGAAGAGCGGACTTAGTGGCACTTGGAAGACCTTTATTATTGGATGCTAATTTTGTACGAAATGCGCAAGCGTACGAACAATTTCGCGCAACAGATATTCCAAATTCCTATAAAATGGGTATTTCACATTTGTATCCATTAAAAGCTTCAGAGCGAAAACAAATGGAAGGCATGAAAAAAGCATTGAAACCGAAAAGTAATAAGAAGTAATAAATAATGAAGGATAATTTTGCTCAAATAAATTTACCTAAACTGGAATTACAACCAGAATATACCTTTTTGGATTTACCGCAATTCCAACAACCTGAACTATTGAATTGCGTAGAAAAATTACTTGACAATCACATCAAAGAAGGTAGAGGAAATGCTGTTTGTATTCGAACCTTTGAGGAAACTTGGACGTATCAAGATTTGTATGAAAAAGCCAATCAAATTGCACATGTTTTAGTCGAAGATTTTGGTTTACAATCGGGTAATCGAGTGTTGTTGCGTTCGTCGAATAACCCAATGATGGTGGCATGTTGGTTTGCTGTTTTAAAAGCTGGCGGAATAGTCGTAGCCACTATGCCCTTATTACGTTCTAAAGAAATAACCACTATAATTGATTGTGCTGAAATTTCTCACGCCTTTTGCGATAGCGATTTAGCTGAAGAAATGAATTTAGTAACTTCTGATTTTCTAAAACACATATGTTTTTACAGAAATTCCGATTTAGAAAAGTTAATAGAAAATAAACCCAAAACATTCGTAAATTATCCATCAAAATCAAATGATGTAGCTTTAATTGGATTTACTTCAGGTACAACAGGTTTACCAAAAATGACGGCGCATTATCACAAAGATATTCTCAATATTTGCGAAGCATTTCCAAATTATTCCTTACAACCTACTGAAAATGATATTTTTATTGGAAGTCCGCCAATTGGTTTTACTTTTGGCTTAGGTGGTTTGGTGTTGTTTCCGATGTACTTTGGTGCTTCCACTTTTTTAATTGAAAAACCAAGTCCTGATGTGTTGTTACAAGCCATTCAAGATTATAAAATCACGATTTGTTTTACAGCTCCGACCGCTTGGCGAATGATTACCACTAAAATTCAAGAGTACGATATTTCGAGTTTACGAAAATGTGTATCTGCAGGTGAAACTTTGCCCTTGAAGGTTTGGCAAGATTGGTACGATGCCACAGGGCTAAAAATTATTGATGGAATTGGCGCTACTGAAATGTTACATATTTTTATTTCGTCTAATGAAGAAAATATGAAACCTGGCGCTACTGGAAAAGCGATTTCAGGTTACGAAGCTAAAATTATTGACCAACAAGGCAACGAATTACCAAGAAATGAAGCTGGAAGATTAGCGGTGCGAGGAATTACAGGTTGTAAATATTTGAATCGAGAAGAAAAACAACGCGAATACGTTGAAAATGGTTGGAACATTACAGGTGATATTTTCCGACAAGATGAAGAAGGGTATTTTCATTTTGTGGCTCGTGGCGATGATATGATTATTTCTTCAGGATATAATATTGCGGCAATTGAAGTAGAATCCGTACTTTTAACACATAAAGCTATTTTAGAATGTGCCGTTGTGGGTTTACCCGATGAAGAACGAGGGATGTTAGTTTGTGCGCACATAGTTTTAAAAGAACAAGAAATGGCAGATGAAGCATTAAAAATTCAGATTCAAAATTGGTTTAAAAACACAGCAGCGCCATATAAATATCCAAGAGTAATTAACTTTGTTACAAGTTTGCCAAAAACAGAAACAGGGAAAATTCAAAGATTTAAGTTAAAATAATTAGTACTAATTTTGTAATTAGTATTTAAAATAACAGAAATATGCAATTTATAAAACAAGAAAAAGTTCGTTTTCAACATATAGATTATGCCGGAATAGTTTTCTATCCGAGATTTTTAGAAATGTTAAATGGTTTAGTGGAAGATTGGTTTGAAGAAGCCTTAGACCGACCTTTTTCAAAAATGCACGAAACGAATGGTATTCCAACAGTTGATTTGAAAATTCAATTCAAAAACGCTGCACGTTTGGGCGAAATCTTAACTAAAAAACTTTGGGTAAAAGAGTTAAAAAACTCTTCAATAATTTGTGGATTTGAGTTTGAAAACGAAAGCAATAATTTGGTTTTAGAAGGCGAAGTTACCTTAGTAAATGTAGCTTTCAACCCAGACAGAAACGGCATCAAAGCCGAACCTTTTTCAGAAGAAATGAAGAATAAAATTATAAATTATAAATTATAAATTACTAATTATGAAAAGTATAGGATTTACATTAGTGTTGTTTTTGACAATAAACTGTTTTGCTCAAAATTCAACTTCACATTACAAAAAAGTGTATCAATTTGATGCTCAAAATCAAGATTGGGCATTAGTAAAAACAGTCGCTAACACTTATGGTTTTATAGATAAGAGTGGAAAAGAAGTTGTGCAAGCTATTTATTCTAAAATTTATGATTTTGAAATTCAAAAAGATGGAAAAAAATACGCAATGATTAAAAATGTTGCTGGTGCTTTTGGTTTTATTGATGAAAATGGAAAAGAAATTGTTGAAGGGATTTATTGGAAGAAAGAAGAAGCGATTCAAAAATTAAATTATTATTTCGCTTCAAAGTAAATTCGTAATTCGTAATTTTCAATTCGTAATTAAATAACTATGGAATTCAAAAAATTCAAAGCCGCTACTGTTCAAACCTCACCTGTGTTTCTAAACGTAGAAAAAACTGTGGATAAAGCGATTTCTTTTATTAAAGAAGCGGCCTCAAACCAAGCAAAACTTATTGCTTTTCCCGAAGTATTTATTTCAGGATATCCCTATTGGAATTGGATTATGACGCCTGTTCAAGGAAGCAAATGGTACGAAGAATTATATAAAAATTCGGTGGATATTTCTGGACCTGAAATCAAGAAATTGTGTTTGGCTGCAAAAGAAAACGATATTCATATTGTAATGGGAATCAACGAAAGAGGTTCAAGCTATGGCGAAATTTACAATACCAATTTAATTATTGATAATAAAGGCGTTATCATCGGTAAACATAGAAAATTAGTGCCAACTTGGGCAGAAAAACTGACGTGGACGTCAGGCGATGGATCGTCATTAAAAGTATATGATACCGAAATAGGTCCTATCGGAACTTTGGCGTGTGGCGAAAACACCAATACATTAGCCCGTTTCACGCTACTTTCGCAAGGCGAATTGATTCACATTGCCAACTATATTTCATTGCCAGTTGCTCCACCAGATTATGATATGGCTGAAGCGATTAAAATTCGTGCCGCTGCGCATTCTTTTGAAGGGAAATTATTTACGATTGTTTCGTGTTCCACTATTTCTCAAGAAATAAAAGATGCCTTACGTGCCGATGTGCCAAATGTAGATGAATTATTAGATAGAAAAAGTTCCGCATTTTCTGGATTTATTGGTCCTAACGGAGCTGTAATCGGTACCCCTTTAATTGATGAAGAAGGAATAGTATATGCCGAAATTGACTTAGAAAAGTGCATCCAACCAAAACAAATGCACGATATTTTAGGACATTATAACCGATTTGATATTTTCGATTTGAGAGTAAATACCGCTCCCACACGAAATATTACATTTATTGATAATCACGAAGACTTTAACAAGAGATAATAATAGCCACGGATTATAAGATTTTCACGGATAAAGCATATGTAAAATCCTTTTAATCCTTTAATCAGTGGCAGAAAAATAAAAAAATGGAAGAAAAAAACTTTTCAGATGACCAAATCGGTCGTGCAAGAGTACAAGATTCACCAGAATTAGTAGCCTATTACAAAGAATTGGAAGCTTTAGGTGCAGGCGCTTTATGGACAGTAGCTAATGACATCGAACCTTGGGAACCGCGTTCGTCGTCTGTTCCAATGCTTTGGAAATATGATGATTTACGTGATTTAGTTTTAAAATCATCCGAATTAGTAACGCCAGAACAAGCAGGTCGTCGTGTGGTTTATTTAGTAAACGACAAACGTAAAGACGTTTCGGCAGCCGTGGGTTGGTTGTACACTGGAATTCAAGTTACGCGTCCAGGCGAAAGCACTTCGGCGCACCGTCATAAAGCATCGGCATTGCGATTTATTATGGAAGGCGAAAAAGGCTATACCGTTGTGGATGGTAATAAAATTATGCTTGAAGTGAATGATTTTGTTATTACACCTAATTCCACTTGGCACGAACACGGCGTGGAAGAGGGCGGAAAAACCTGCATTTGGCAAGATGGTTTGGATATTCCTTTAGTAAATGCACTGGAAGCCAATGATTATGCTGTTTATGATGGAAAACAGCCTTTAGTAAAACCGTTGAATTATTCACCAATAACGTATGGCTGTGCCGGATTAATTCCTGCTGACAAAACGTGGGATAAACCATATTCCCCTTTATTCAAATATTCTTGGAAAAACGTATATCCTGCTTTATTAGAATCCCAAAAAGTGAACGATGTTAATCCGTTTGATGGTATTTTTATGCAATATTCTAATCCGTTAACCGGCGGACACGTGATGCAAACTATGGGAGCCGCGATGCAATTATTACCAGCGGGTTTCAAAGGAAAAGCACACAAGCATACAGGTTCGTTTGTGTATCAATGTGCGAAAGGAAAAGGTTTTTCCATCATCAACGGACAACGTTTTGATTGGAAAGAAAGAGATATTTTTTGTGTACCGAGTTGGGCTTGGCACGAACACCACAATTTATCTGAAACCGAAGATGCTTGCCTATTTCAATTCAACGATTTACCTGTAATTGAAAGTTTAGGGCTTTTTCAATCAAGAGAATTGGAAGAAAATAATGGACATCAAATAACCTTAAAATTAAAATAAATAGAATAGAAATATGAAACATATACTAGTCTTAATTCTTCTATTAATAAATTCTTTAATTTTTGGTCAAATTAATTTTAACCAAGGCACCATAAACCTTAAAGAATATTATGAAGTTATTCCATATCAAACAGAAATAGGAAAAATAATACTTCCTGTTACTATAAATAACAAAACATATCGATTTTTGTTAGATACTGGAGCGCCTAATTTATTCTCTCCAGAATTATTGAAAGAATTAAATATTACAGAAGGTGATTCTATAAATGTAAATGATGCAAACAATCAAGATCAAAAAATGAAATTCGCTGTGGTTCCTCAAGTAAAAATTGGTAACCTTATTTTTGAAAATCAAGCGGGTTTAATTTATAATTTTGAAGAACATAATTTACTTAGTTGTTATAAAATTGATGGTTTTATTGGTAGTAATTTATTACGAAATTCAATTATTAAGATAAATGGCGCTAATAAAACTATAATTATCACAAATAAAATAAAATCATTAAATATTGATAAAAAACCAGTCAAGATGAAATTAGTAGGGAATCAAAAATCACCCTATGTAGAATTAAAATTTGTAGGTAAAAATAATGAAAAAGCTTCAGATATGGTTCTTGTGGATACGGGTATGGATGGTCTTTATGATATGTCAAAAAGAGCATACACGATTTTTGAAAAAAGCAAAATTTTTGAGGCATTATATTCTGCTACAGGTATTGGAGATTCGGGACTTTTTGGAACAGGTAATAGCAATGAACAAAAATTGCTTGAAATTGAAAACGCTAACTTAAACCAACAGATCATAAATAATATAATGGTTTCAACAACCTCAGATGATAACTCAAGAATTGGATTAGATATTCTAAAATATGGAGATGTAACTTTAGATTTTTTTAATAAAAAATTCTATTTCGAATCTACCAAAACTATTGATGTAAAAGAAAAAACACCAAAGTTTTATACTTCAGTCCAAAATGATAAAGTAGTTGTAGGATTAGTTTGGGATGAAAAGCTAAAAACATTAATGAATACTGGCGATGAAGTGATAAGTGTTGATAAAATGGATATTGCTAATATTTCTCTTTGTGATTTTTTAAGACTTAAAAAAGAATGGAAAAATAAAGATAGTTATATCTTAAAAATAAAAAATAAAGAAGGTCAAATCAGCGAAATTACTATTGAAAATTAAAAATTTACAAATGAAACTTTTAAAATTATTTTATAATTCAATTAATATTGTTACAATTATATTTTTTATTATTAGTATTTATCTAATACAACAAAAAGAAGATTTTGCAATATTTTTAGGATATATTAGTATTGTATGGTGGTCATTAATTATTTCAATAAATATCTATAATAATCACAAAAATCAATAAAAAACTTTGCTACTTTGTAACTTAGCAACTTTGAAACATAAAAAAATATGAAACTACTTACCTACAAAACACAAGACACAGCACCTCGTTTGGGCTTCATTCATAACAATCAAGTCATTGATATGGAAGATTTTGGAGAAATTTCTAATTTTCCATTGCCTAACGATATGTTGGATTTAATTGATATGGGATTTGAAATTATTGCTGAAATAAGCGAATTAATTTCGGAAACACCAGAAAATTTCTTCGAAGAAATTGCTTATGAAATGAACGAAGTTACGATTTTAGCGCCTATCGAAAAACCCAGAAAAAATATCATTGGAATTGGATTAAATTACACCGAACACGTGGCAGAAAGTGCACGTGGATTAGATACAACTGGAAAATTGCCAACAAAACCAATTATTTTCTCAAAGCCACCTACAACTGTAACGGCTACGAATACGGAAATTATCAAAAACACAAAATTGACGTCGCAATTGGATTGGGAATGTGAATTGGCGGTTGTGATTGCTAAAAAAGGAAAATATGTAGCTAAAAAAGACGCAATGGATTATGTTTTTGGTTACACTGTCATAAATGATATTTCAGCGCGCGATTGCCGTAGAGAAGGACAATGGATTGTATCTAAAGGACAAGATACCTTTGCACCAATGGGTCCTTATTTAGTTACAAAAGACGAAATTGAAAACCCGCACAACTTGAATTTATCGTTAAAAGTAAATGGCGTTGAAAAACAAAATTCCAACACAAAATTTATGTTGTTTAACATTAATGATTTGATTGAAGATTTAAGTATTGTTTTCACCTTAGAAGCTGGCGACATCATAGCAACAGGAACTCCAGCAGGCGTTGGCGCAGGTCGTGATCCACAAGAATGGATGCATAATGGAGATGTGGTAGAAGCTACAGTGGAAGGCATTGGAACAATTGTAAATACCGTAAAAGAGATATAAAGTTATTACTCAGAGTTCCACAGAGAAAAGCACAGAGTAACACAAAATTTTTTGTGAATCTTTGTAAAACTTTGCGAATCTCTGCGAAACAAAACAAATAATAATATGAAATACAGAATAGGACAAATAGTTCCATCATCAAATATAACGATGGAAACCGAAATACCAGCCATTTTTCGCTCACGTGAAACCATTTTACCTGAACGTTTTACGTTTCACAGCAGTAGAATGCGTATGAAAAAAGTAACCAAAGAAGAATTGGAAGCAATGGATGCGATGAGTTTAAAATGTGCGCAAGAATTGTCAGATGCTCACGTTGATGTGATGGGTTATGCCTGTTTGGTAGCGATTATGAGTATGGGTCGCGGTTATCATTGCGTTTCGGAAGTAAATTTGCACCAAGAAACAATTGCTAATGATTTTCCAACGCCAATTGTAACTTCTGCAGGTGCATTAATTAACGGATTAAAGGTTTTGGGTGCGAAACAAATTTCAATTATTACGCCATATATGCGACCATTAACGGATATGGTGGTGGATTATATCGAAAATCAAGGCATCAAAGTAAAACAAAGTATTGCTTTAGAAATTCCGGATAATTTAGAAGTAGCGGCTCAAAATCCAATGAATTTATTGGAAATCTACAAACAATTAGATTTGACAGATGTAGATGTTTTAGTTGCTTCAGCTTGTGTACAAATGCCATCGCTAGAAGCAATAGATTTAATTCAAGCAGAATGTGGTATCCCAGTTACTTCTGCAGCTGTTTGTACCACTTATGAAATGATGAAGAAAATAGGAATCGAAGCTAAATCCGCTATTGGTGGAGAATTATTGAGTGGAAAATATTAATTGAATCAAGATCATAAAAAAATGCTTTCGGAATATGAATCAGAACGCATTTTGTTTTTTATATAGGATGTTTAAAAACTATATTTTGCACCACCATATATATTTCTTCCACCTGCGTTAATTCCAGAAGCAAAATTTCTATACTGCGTATCTAATAAGTTTTCTACACCTGTAAATAAAGTGAATCCTTCTATTGATTTTGTTGCTGCTTTAAAATTATACGTCTCCCAAGCTGGCATTCCATTTGCTGGAGCATAATTTAAGTTGTCTTCACCACTTGTAGAATAATCACTTAAGTGTTTTTTTCCGTTAAAAAGCATATATGCTTCAAAAGTGGCCCATTTAGGCGTGTAATTAATGCCTAATTTTCCAAAATAAGGCGGAATATGATCTAAAGGTCTTTTGTTTCCATCAGTAGTAACTCTTCCTATAGTAACATTATAAGAACCATTGAATTGCACGTTTTTAGCCAAAGTTGTTTTTATATTTCCGTTCACTCCAGTTACAAATGCTTTTCCTAAATTTTGATTGGCAATTACGTTTCTTACATCACCGCCACCAAAATCGTAGGTGTTTTGATTATTAAAAGTAAATTTATCTGTAACAATGGCATCGTATAATTGCGTGTAAAAATAGGTAGCATCAAATTGATGTTTGTTCGATTTAGATTTTAAAACAAATCCAAAATCTCCAGTAATAGTTTGTTCTGGTTTCAAATCTTTATTTGGAACTATTAAAGTCCCAGCACCAGATTCAAATATTTTTGCTAAATCATCAATATTCGGCACTCTGAAACCAGAGCTTACATTGGTTTTAAGGATAAAATTTTCCGAAGCGTTATGAACTAAACCAATGTTACCGCTATAGGTAAAATTTTGCTGTTTAATTTCATTAAAAGGTAACGGCATTATTGAATTATCAGCTATTGTGCTATTAAGTGAAGCGTATCCAATTCTTGCACCCATAGAAAAATTAGTAGCCACATATCTTTTGGATGTGTATGAAATATAGATATCATTTCGCATCATATTGTTTTTTCCATTCGGATATCTTGTGTCTAAAGGTGCGATTACACCAGTTTTAATATTGTTTTTAAAGGCGGTCGATTTTAAATCATCATAATAATTTTCAATACCATAATATAAATTTCCTCTTTTTAATTTGGTTTCAAAATTGGCGGCTAATGAATATATATTCACATTTTCTATTCTGTTTTGCAAGTTGTAATTTCCAAAATTTCTATTCATTCTACTTTCTTCCACATTTTGATAACCCGCATCTAATTTAAAATCTGTATTTGCAAACACATTTTCTTTTTCTAAACTGTACACTCCTAAAAGTCTTTTTTGTGGTCCGTAGTACCATTCGGCGCTTTTTAAACCGGTACCTGAAGGATCTGTTAATCGGTCGTATCTATTGATGTTTGAAGAGGTTGAATATTGAAAATTAGCATTATGAGTATAACCACTTTTTGATGTATAAATTAATTTTTGCATAAAGTTGTACTGTTTAAAAGCACTTCCAATTTGTACATATTTGTTGTTATTTTGGGTTAAAATATCCACTCCATTTATGGTTTCAACATATTTTGTTCTTTCTCCAAAGAAATCACCGTTATGATTTTTAGATTTTCCCATTTTCAAATCACCAAAATCATTGTATGAAAAAGCGGTTAAAAACGCAAAATTCTTGCTTCCATAATTAATGTCAAAATAACCTGATTTTTCTTCGTTTACAGAAGAATATCGTGTATTAAAATTTCCAGTAAAACCATCAATTAACTTTGCGTTTTTCGTAATCATATTTACCGAACCTCCAAGAGCGTCACTTCCATATAGGGATGAGGTAGGTCCGTATTGAACTAAAGCTGTTTCTAAGAAATTTTCATCAACTGTAATCACATTTTGTAAATGACCCGATCTAAAAATTAGATTATTCATACGTACACCATCAACTAAAAGTAAAATCCGACTGGATTCAAATCCTCTAATCACTGGACTTCCACCGCCTTGTTGCGATTTTTGAACAAATAAAGCACCAGAGTTTGCCAACATATCGGCCGTGCTTTGAAAGTTTTGAAATTCTATTTTTTCTTTTGAAAAGATTTCAATTTGTGAAGGTGTTTGATTTTTATCAATTGTAATTTTCTTAGAATTGATTTTTATTTCTTCAATGTTTTGAGTCTTGATGGTATCTGTAACATCTTGACTAAAAGATAATTGTGAATTTAATAGGATAAAAAAGAAAAAAAATGCGTAGTTTTTTAACATGTTAAATTTATTTAAAAATAACGCATCAAAAATTATGCCATATGATTGTCGTTATTTTTTATTAGGTTCGATTATTACGGCGCTTGGATATTTCTTCTTTATGTTAATTAAAGACTTTTCAGCTTCAATTTTACTTTTAAAGCTACCTACCCAAACTTTATAAGATGGATTACTAAAAATAATGGTTCCGTCTAGTAAAATAAATTCTTTTTTAAAGGCAAGCAATATTTTTTTTGATTCTTCAATGTTCCCAAAAAATATTTGAATCTTAAACTTGTCATTTATAGTAATGCCCGAATTGTTTTTTCTTTTTTCTTGAAGCAATTTTTCGATTTTTTCATCTTGTTCAATAATCGTTTTCGTAGTTTGTGAAAAAATATTTTGCGAGAACAAAAATGTGATAATTAAGATTGAAAATACGTTTATTTTTTTTAAAGTCTTCATAATGAATGATATTTAATGCAAATTTATTACTTAGAATTAAATAAATGCCCTTTATCTTATTTAGAATTAAAATAAATTACATTTTAAGATAAATTTAGGGTTTTTATAATTATTCTAATGTTGTATTTTTGTCCAAGTTTTTAAAAAAGTATGATGAAGCATTAGCTAAAACCATACCAAAAAATAAGTTTGATAATTAATTTTTAATATGAAAAAGTTGGGTAACCCTAAATCGTTTTCAAAAACTATCTTTTCTTTAGCACTTTCTGCATTTTTTGCAGTAGGTGTTTCAGCGCAAGAAGCTGTTGCAGCTGCTGCGCCTGTTGCAACCGCAGCGGCACCAGCAACTGGTTCAGGTGATCCGGTAAAAGGAAAAGAATTGTTTAACACTAATTGTGCCGCTTGTCACAAATTAGATGCAAAAATGACTGGTCCTGCATTGAGAGGTGTTGGCGATAAGTATGACAAAGAATGGTTGTACAAATGGATTAAAAATAGTTCAGACCTTATTAAGTCTGGTGATGCTAAAGCGGTAAAAGTGTACGAAGAATATGCGAAAGCAAATATGACGGCTTTTCCTCAATTATCTAATGGCGACATTGATAACATTATAGCATACACTATGGAAGTGGCTCCGGCAGCGGAAACTCCAAAAACAGCAACAGGTGGAACTGCTGAAAAATCAGAAGGCGGTGTATCAAATAACTTAATATTAGGTGTTTTAGCATTTGTGTTAGGTATTTTGGTATTTATGTTGGTTACTGTTAAACGATTATTGAAAAATGTAATAGAGTCTAAAGGCCTTGAAGTTGCAGAAGCACCAAAAGGATTGCCTTTTTGGAAAGCATTTGTTAAAAATCAGTTTTTAATGGTGGTAACGGCTATATTATTCCTTTTAATTTCTGCTTACTATATGTATGCTTATTTTATGCAAATTGGAGTAGATCAAGGATATGAGCCAATTCAACCTATTCATTATTCACATAAAATTCACGCTGGTGAAAATGGTATTGATTGTAAATACTGTCACTCATCTGCAAGAGTTTCTAAAAATGCGGGTATTCCTTCATTAAATGTATGTATGAATTGCCATAAAAACATTGCTGAATTCCAAGGTTCTAAAGATTCAACTTATGTAGAATATACTAAAGAATTTTACACAGGTGAAATTCAAAAATTGTATGATGCAGTTGGATGGGATAAAGCAACTCAAAAATACACAGGAAAAACAAAACCTGTAAAATGGGTAAGAATTCATAATTTACCAGATTTCGTATATTTTAATCACGCACAACACGTAACTGTTGGTGGTATTGAATGTCAAAAATGTCACGGTAAAGTTGAATCATTTGAAGTAATGAAACAAGATCAACCATTAACTATGGGATGGTGTATTAACTGTCACAGAGAGACAAATGTGAAAGTTGAAGACAATGGTTATTACAAAAAAATCCACGAACAATTATCTAAAAAATTAGGTGTTTCTAAGTTGACAGCTGCTCAAATGGGTGGTTTAGAATGTGGTAAATGTCACTATTAATAATAATATAAGAAGTTAATATCTATATACAATGGCATCAAACAAAAAATACTGGAAAAGTGTTGAAGAACTAAATGAAAATAGTTCTATTGTTGAGGCGTTACAAAGCAACGAATTTGTAGAGCAAATTCCTGTTGATGCGTTTTTAGGTGATAAAGAAAATCTTTCTAATTCATCTACTTCACGTCGTGACTTTTTAAAGTACGTTGGTTTCAGTACAGCCGCAGCATCATTAGCAGCTTGTGAAGGGCCGGTAATTAAGTCAATTCCTTATGTGGTTCAACCAGAAGAAATTATCCCTGGTGTAGCTGATTATTATGCTACAACTATAGCGGATGGGTATGATTTTGCGAATATTTTAATTAAAACTCGTGAAGGTCGTCCTATTAAAGTTGAAAACAATACAACTGAAGGAGCTGTAACAGGAGCAAACGCAAGAGTTCATGCTTCCGTTTTGTCTTTATATGATAATTTAAGATTAAAAAATCCTAAAATTGATAAAAAAGAGGCATCTTGGAATGAAGTAAATGCAAAGGTAAAAGCTAGTTTAGTTGACGCTAAAGCCAAAGGCGGTCAAGTTGTAGTTTTAACAAACACAACAGCAAGTCCTTCAACAGATAAATTAATTTCAGATTTAGCAACTAAATATACGAATGTTAAACACATTATATATGATGCAATTTCTGATTCTAATGCTTTAGATGCTTTTCAAGCGGTTTATGGTTTCAGAGGTTTAGCAAATTATAATTTTGCTGCAGCTGATACAATAGTTTCTGTTGGTGCTGATATCTTAGGAGATTGGCAAGGTGGTGGTTTTGATACAGGTTATGCAAAAGGACGTATTCCGAAAAACGGAAAAATGTCTAAACATATTCAAATTGAAGCAAATATGTCATTAGCTGGTGCTAATGCAGATAAAAGAATTCCTTTAACTATTGCTAATCAAAAATTAGCTTTAGTAAAATTATATAATGCTGTTACAGGTTCAAATGTTTCTGTTGCTAGTGTTGGTGCTTTAGATAAAGAAGTTGAAAAAGCGGCACAACAATTAAAAGCTGCTGGTTCAAAAGGAGTAGTGGTTACAGGTTTAGATGATTTTGATGCACAATATTTAGTGTTGGGTATCAATTTAGCTTTAAAATCTGAAGCTTTTAATCCTTCTGATGCTAAGTTAACCAGAAAAGGTGATGCAAAAGCAGTTGCTCAATTAGTAGCGGATATGAATGCTGGAAAAGTGCACACATTAATTATGAGTGGCGTAAATCCAGTATATACTTTAGCCAACTCAAAAGAATTTGTTGCAGGTTTAGCAAAAGTAAAATTATCTGTAGCATTTTCTACAAAAGAAGATGAAACGGCTACTAAAACTTCAATCGCTGCTGCAGCAAGTCATTATTTAGAATCTTGGAATGATGTTGCAATAACACGTTCAAACTATAGTATTGCTCAGCCAACAATTCGTCCATTATTCAATACGAAACAATTTCAAGAAGCGTTATTAGCTTGGAATGATAATGCTACACCATATTATGATTTCTTAAAAGGTTTTGCTCCAACTAATTTAGGTGGTAAATCTTGGAATCAAGCAGTTCACGATGGTTTTGTTGTAACTGCTGCTGGAAATGTATCTGCTCAAGCAGGTAATTTTGGAGCTTCAGCTACAAAACTTTCAGGTGCAAAATCAAATGGTTTAGACTTAGTTTTATATAGTAAAGTTGGAATGGGAGACGGGCAACAAGCCAATAACCCTTGGTTACAAGAATTCCCAGACCCAATTACAAGAGTGTCTTGGGATAATTATGTAACTATATCTAAAGCAGATGCTGAAAAATATAAATTAGAAAACTTTAATGTAGCAAACGGAGGTTTAAACGGAAGTTATGTTTCAATTAAAGTTGGAAATGCTACTTTAGAAAATGTACCAGTAATTATTCAACCAGGTCAAGCTGCTGGAACAATTGGTTTAGCTTTTGGTTACGGTAGAAAAGAAGCTTTAAAAGACGAAATGCAAACTGGTGTTAACGCATATACGCTATATGCAAACGGTAATGCAAATCAAACAGCTACGGTTACTTTAACAGAAGGTGAGCATGAATTTGCTTGCGTACAATTACAAAGAACTTTAATGGGTAGAGGGGATATCGTAAAAGATACTACTTTATCTATATTCAATAAAGCGAATGAAGCGGGTAATAAAGAAATTTATAATCCAACACCAGTGGTTTCATTAGATCACAAAGAAGTTGCTGCTACATCAGTAGATTTATGGGCTTCTTTTGACAGAACTACAGGTCATCATTTTAACTTATCTATCGATTTAAATGCTTGTACAGGTTGTGGAGCATGTGTTATCGCATGTCACGCTGAAAATAATGTACCAGTAGTTGGAAAAACTGAAATAAGAAGAAGTCGTGATATGCATTGGTTAAGAATCGACAGATATTATTCATCTGAAGAAACGTTCGCAGGAGATATTACTACTAAAAACAGTTCTGAAGGTTTAACAGGTACTATTTCAACTTTCCAAGAATTAGAAGATCCTTCTGCTAATCCACAAGTTGTTTTCCAACCTGTAATGTGTCAGCACTGTAACCACGCTCCTTGTGAAACGGTTTGTCCAGTTGCAGCTACATCGCACTCTCGTCAAGGTCAAAATCATATGGCATACAACAGATGTGTTGGAACGCGTTACTGTGCTAATAACTGTCCATATAAAGTACGTCGTTTCAACTGGTTCTTATATAATAAGAATGATGAATTTGATTACCACATGAATGATGATTTAGGTCGTATGGTGTTAAATCCAGATGTAAATGTACGTTCTCGTGGGGTTATGGAAAAATGTTCTATGTGTATCCAAATGACTCAAGCTACTATATTAAAAGCTAAGAAAGAAGGTAAAGAAGTTGGTAAAGACGATTTCCAAACGGCTTGTTCTGCTGCTTGTACTTCAGGAGCTATGATTTTTGGAGATGTTAATAATAAAGAATCAGATGTTGCGCAACTTATAGAAGACGACAGAATGTATCATTTATTAGAAAGCATTGGAACAAAACCAAACGTGATGTATCATGTTAAGGTAAGAAACGATAAATAATTATTAATAGAAACAATATAAAGGATTATGTCTCATTACGAAGCACCCATTAGAAAACCTTTGGTTATTGGTGATAAATCTTATCACGATATAACCGTAGATGTAGCTCGCCCAGTTGAAGGAAGAGCTAACAAATTATGGTGGACAGTATTTTCAATAGCATTAGCTGCGTTCCTTTGGGGACTTGGTTGTATGGTATACACAATCACAACAGGTATCGGTACTTGGGGTTTAAATAAAACAATTGGATGGGCTTGGGATATTACCAACTTCGTTTGGTGGGTAGGTATTGGTCACGCAGGAACACTTATTTCTGCAGTTCTTTTATTATTCCGTCAAAAATGGAGAATGGCGATTAACCGTTCAGCAGAAGCAATGACTATTTTCTCTGTAATTCAAGCTGGTTTGTTTCCAATTATTCACATGGGTCGTCCATGGTTAGCATATTGGGTATTACCAATTCCAAATCAATTCGGATCATTATGGGTGAATTTTAACTCACCATTATTATGGGACGTATTCGCAATTTCAACGTATTTATCAGTATCATTAGTTTTCTGGTGGACTGGTTTACTACCAGATTTCGCAATGCTTAGAGATAGAGCAATCACACCATTTAATAAAAGAGTTTATTCTATCCTTTCTTTTGGATGGAGTGGAAGAGCAAAAGACTGGCAACGTTTTGAAGAAGTATCTTTAGTATTGGCTGGTTTAGCAACGCCTCTTGTACTTTCTGTTCACACTATTGTATCTTTTGACTTTGCTACATCAGTTATTCCTGGTTGGCATACTACAATTCTACCTCCATATTTCGTGGCGGGTGCAGTTTTCTCTGGGTTTGCTATGGTAAATACATTATTAATTGTAATGCGTAAAGTTTCTGGTTTAGAAGATTATATTACCGTACAACACATTGAATTAATGAATATCATTATTATGATTACAGGTTCAATCGTAGGATGTGCTTATATCACAGAATTATTTGTAGCTTGGTATTCAGGAGTAGAATATGAACAATATGCTTTCCTTAATAGAGCAACCGGACCTTACTGGTGGTCATATTGGTTAATGATGACTTGTAACGTATTCTCTCCACAATTTATGTGGTTCAAAAAATTAAGAACAAGTATTGCGTTTTCTTTCATTATTTCTATTGTGGTAAACATTGGTATGTGGTTTGAACGTTTCGTAATTATCGTAACTTCATTACACAGAGATTATTTACCATCATCTTGGACGATGTTCCAACCTACATTTGTTGATGCAGGTATATTTATTGGAACTATTGGATTCTTCTTCGTATTATTCTTATTATATTCAAGAAGTTTCCCAGTAATTGCTCAAGCAGAGGTAAAAACAATCTTAAAATCATCTGGAGATAATTTCAAAAGAGAAAGAGGAGATAGTAAACCACATCATGACAACCACGGACATGATGCTCACGAAGGACACGATCATCATTAATATAAAGAATTATGAGTAATAAAGTAGTACACGCTATATATAACGACGATGATATTTTGTTAGCTGCAGTTCATAAAACTAAAGCGGCACACTATCATATTGAAGAAGTTTATACGCCATTTCCAGTTCACGGACTTGATAAGGCGATGGGTTTACCAGCAACACGACTTGCAATTTGTGCATTTCTATATGGTATAACAGGTTTATTTATATATTTTAATTTATTAAGATTTATAATGATAAAAGATTGGCCTCAAGATATTGGTGGAAAGCCATCTTTTGAATTCATTCAAAATATGCCTGCATTTGTACCTGTATTATTTGAAGGAACCGTATTTTTTGCAGCTCACTTAATGGTTATCACTTTTTATATGAGAAGTAAATTATGGCCATTTAAAAAAGCAGAAAATCCAGATGTAAGAACAACTGACGATCACTTTTTAATGGAAGTTGGCGTTTATGATAACGAAGAAGAATTGGTTTCTTTCTTCAAAAACACTGGAGCAGTAGAAGTAAAAGTAATTGATAAGCATTAATAGGTATGAAAAGTATTTTAAATATATTGACATTAGTTGGAGCATCTTTGCTAATGACATCTTGTTTTGATAAATCTGCACCTAATTATCAGCTTTTTCCAAACATGTACGAACCAATTTCTTATGAAACATATGGAGAATCTGACGTTTTCAATTCACCTACAGGTGAAAAAGGAAAAGTAAGTCAAATTCCACCTACTGGAACAATCAAACAAGGTTTTGTCCCTTATGAAATTCCTAATACTCCAGAAGGATATATTGCTTCAAAAAACAATGTTTCTCCATTAACTGCTGATCAAATTGATGCAGAAAAAGGAAAAGAATTATTTACAATTTATTGTGCTATTTGTCACGGTGAAGGTGGCGATGGAAAAGGAAATTTAGTAAAGAGAGAAAAATTCCTAGGGGTTCCTAGTTATAAGGATAGAGTAATTTCTTCAGGTAGCATATTTCACGTGGTTACTTATGGTTTGAACTCAATGGGTTCTCATGCAAATCAATTGTCAAAAGAAGAAAGATGGCAAGTAGCTGATTATGTTATGAAACTTAAAGCAGAATTAAAATAGTATTACTTTTTAGAAAAAATAAAAATATGTACCAGTTTTCTAGTAGATTAAAAAGCTTTTCATTCGCCTTAATGGTTTTGGGTATTTTAGGAATCGGTTACGGTTTCTGGTCGGCACCTAAAACTGATGAAGACGTTGAAGCAATCTTAAAAGAGCAAGAAGCTCATCATGGTGGTGCACACCACGATACACATACCGAAGCAACTCATTCTGATGCTTCACACGAGGAACATACTAACGCAGAAGCACATTCTTCTCACGAAGCTTCAACTCATAAAGTTGAAAGTGCTGATACTGTAAGTCACGAAGTAGCCCATGTAGCTGTTGATTCTGCTGCACATTCAGCTCACGACTCTACAGTTGTAGCTATTGCTCCAGTTGTAACAAATTCTAAAAGTGATATTTACGTAAGTAAGTTTCATAAAGAAATTGTAGACCACGAAGCGGAACACCAAGAGCATGTAGCACATGTAAAACATCAATTACAAAATAAACCATGGTCTGCATTATATGTAGCGTGTATATTCTTCATGTTAATTGCTGTTGGTGCCTTAGCTTTTTATGCCATCCAATGGGTAGCACAAGCAGGTTGGTCACCAATGTTGTTTAGAGTAATGGAAGGAATTACTGCTTATGTTTTACCAGGTTCAATTATCTTTTTTATATTGTTAGCTTTAGCTGGTTTCCACTTCAATCATATGTTTACTTGGATGTCTGATGGTGTTTCGGATCCAAATAGTCCGAATTATGATCATATTATTGCTGGTAAATCAGGTTTCTTAAATGTGCCTTTTTTCTTAATAAGAGCATCAATTTACTTAATTGGTTGGAATTTATTTAGATATGTATCTCGTAAAAATTCAATCAAATTAGATGAAACAAAAGACATGTCTTTCTTTAGAAAAAATTATAATGCAGCGGCTATGTTTTTAGTATTCTTCATTATTTCTGAATCTATGATGTCTTGGGATTGGATTATGTCCGTAGATCCTCACTGGTATAGTACATTATTTGGATGGTATGTTTTTGCAAGTTTCTTTGTAAGTGGTATCACTATGATTACTTTAACAACTATTTATTTGAAAAATAAAGGTTTATTACCAGAAGTTAATAAATCGCATTTACATGATTTAGCTAAATTTATGTTTGGTATCAGTGTATTCTGGACCTACTTATGGTTTTCTCAATTCATGTTAATGTGGTATTCTAATATTCCTGAAGAAGTTACTTATTTTGTAACTCGTATAGAAAACTATAATTTACCTTTCTTTGGAATGGTAGTTATGAATTTCGTATTCCCATTATTAATATTAATGAATGCCGACTTTAAACGCCTTCAATGGGTAGTTGTAATGGCTGGTATCGTAATATTAGCAGGTCATTATGTTGATTTCTTCAATATGATTATGCCTGCAACCGTTGGTGATCAATGGTTTATTGGGGTATCAGAAATTAGTTCGGTACTTTTCTTCGCAGGATTATTTATTTTTGTTGTCTTCACGGCATTAACAAAAGCACCATTAGCTTCTGAAGGAAATCCATATATAGAAGAAAGCAAACATTTTCATTATTAATAATTAATTAACGAAATAAACAAATGAACGGTTTATTGATACTTTTAATCATAGTTTTATTAGGTGTTGCAGCATGGCAATTATCTAAAATATTTAGTCTAACACAAATTGGTACTGCAAAAGATGATTCTGCAATAGCTACTGATAAAGACAACAATATAAATGGATATTTAATGTTTGCATTTGTGGCATTTATATACATTTTTACAATTTATTCATTTGTTAAATGGGGTAGTTTCGTATTAGATACGCCAGCATCATTACACGGACAAGATGTTGATAATTTGATGAATATTTCAATGGCAATTATCTTTTTTGTACAAACATTAACTCAGTTTTTATTGCATTATTTTGCTTTTAAATACAGAGGAAAAGAAGGTCAAAAAGCATTGTATTTTGCTGATAATAATAAATTAGAAGCTGTTTGGACAATTATTCCAGTTATTGTTTTAGCCGTTCTAATCCTTTACGGATTATATACTTGGAATCAAATTATGTTTGTAAACGAAGATGAAGAAGTAATCAATGTGGAGCTTTACGCGAAACAATTTGCTTGGGAAGCTCGTTATGCAGGTGATGACAATACGTTAGGAAAAGCAAATGTACGTTATATTAAAGATGTAAATACACTTGGTGTTGATATGTCTGATCCAGCTTCACAAGATGACAAAGTAGTAGCTGAAATTCATTTACCTGTTGGTAAGAAAATTCATTTCAGAATGCGTTCTCAAGATGTATTACACTCAGCTTATATGCCTCACTTTAGAGCGCAAATGAACTGTGTTCCAGGCATGGTTACCGAATTTGCTTTCGTTCCTACTTTAACTACTGCAGAAATGCGTGGAACAGCTATGATGATGAAAAAAGTTGACGGTATTAATAAAATTAGAGCTAAAAAATCAGAAGCATTAGTTGCTGAAGGAAAACCAGCCTTAGAACCATATACTTTTGACTATTTATTATTATGTAATAAAATTTGTGGGGCTTCTCATTACAATATGCAATTAAAAATTATTGTAGAATCAGAAGCAGATTACAAAAAATGGTTAAAAGAACAAAAAACAATTTCTGTTGCAGTTAAAGAAGCAAATGCTCCTAAAGAAGATCCTGCAGCTAATCCTGCTGATGCAAAAGTAGTAGTAGATTCTACAAAAACATTAGCACAAGTTGTAGTAAAAAAATAAATTAAGATTCAAAAAATAATATAATTATTATGTCACACGATCACGGTCATCATAAAGATACTTTCATTACTAAATATATTTTTAGTATTGATCATAAAATGATTGCTAAGCAATACTTAATTTCTGGTTTGTTGATGGGAATTATAGGGGTAGTTTTATCTTTGTTTTTCAGAATGCAAATAGCTTGGCCAGAAGAATCTTTTGAAATCTTTAAAGTTTTCTTGGGAGAAAAAATGGCTCCAGGTGGAGTTATGAGAAATGATATTTATTTGGCTTTAGTAACTATACATGGTACTATTATGGTGTTCTTTGTATTAACAGCTGGTTTATCAGGTACGTTTAGTAACTTATTAATTCCTTTGCAAATTGGTGCTCGAGATATGGCTTCAGGCTTCATGAATATGTTGTCTTTTTGGATGTTCTTTATCTCATGTGTGATTATGATTGGCTCATTATTTGTTGAATCGGGTCCTGCATCTGCGGGTTGGACAATTTATCCACCTCTTTCTGCAATTGAAGAAGCGATACCGGGCTCTGGAATGGGTATGACTTTATGGTTAGTTTCAATGGCTATTTTCATTGCTTCATCATTAATGGGTTCATTAAATTATATCGTAACTGTTATTAATTTAAGAACAGAAGGTATGACAATGACAAGATTGCCACTTACAGTTTGGGCATTTTTTGTAACTGCAATTATTGGTGTAATTTCTTTCCCAGTATTGTTTTCTGCAGCTTTATTGTTAATTTTCGATAGAAGTTTTGGAACGTCATTCTACTTATCAGATATATTTATTAAAGGGGAAGTATTACATTACCAAGGAGGTTCACCCGTTTTATTCGAACACTTATTTTGGTTCTTAGGTCACCCTGAAGTTTATATTGTATTATTACCAGCTTTAGGAATTACTTCTGAAGTTATCGCAACGAACTCAAGAAAACCAATTTTTGGATACCGAGCGATGATTGCATCTATTATCGCAATTGCATTCTTATCTACAATTGTTTGGGGTCACCACATGTTTATCTCAGGAATGAATCCATTCTTAGGTTCGGTATTTACATTCACAACCTTATTAATTGCAATTCCTTCTGCTGTAAAAGCATTTAACTATATCACTACATTATGGAAAGGTAATTTACAATTAAACCCAGGTATGTTATTCTCAATTGGTTTGGTTTCTACTTTCATTACTGGAGGTTTAACAGGAATCATTTTAGGAGATAGTACTTTGGATATTAATGTGCATGATACATATTTCGTTGTTGCGCATTTCCACTTAGTAATGGGTATTTCAGCATTATACGGATTCTTTGCTGGGGTGTACCACTGGTTCCCAAGAATGTTCGGAAGAATGATGAACAAAACACAAGGATATATTCACTTTTGGGTAACTGCAGTTTGTGCTTACGGGGTTTTCTTCCCAATGCACTTTATTGGAATGGCAGGTTTACCAAGAAGATACTACACCAATTCTAACTTTCCATTATTTGACGAGTTAGCAGACACAAACGTATTAATTACTGTTTTTGCTTTAGTTGGAGCAGCGTTCCAATTGGTTTTCTTCTGGAACTTCTTCTATAGTATTTTCAAAGGTAAAAAAGCACCAATGAATCCATGGCGTTCAAATACTTTAGAATGGACTGCACCAGTAGAGCATATGCATGGTAACTGGCCTGGAGAAATTCCAGCTGTACACCGTTGGCCATATGACTACAGTAAACCAGGTCATGATGAAGATTTTGTACCGCAAAACGTACCAATGAAAGAAGGTGAAGTAGAATTACATCACTAAAATATAAAAAAAAGTCCTAATGAAAATTAGGGCTTTTTTTGTGAATACTATTTTAATTGTATAATCTATTTAGATATCTATTGAAAAGTTTAACCCACATCACTTTTTATTGGATTTACAATTCATCCAATAAACTATACAAACAAAAAACCCAGCTAAGCGCTGGGTTATATTATATTCTCAAAATAAATTATATTCCCAACACCAATTTAGCGATAGTAAAATAAATAATAATACCTATAATGTCATTACTGGTGGTAATAAAAGGTCCGGTAGCTAAAGCAGGATCCACACCATATTTATCTAAAACTATCGGAATAAATGTTCCAATTAATGAGGCGATTACAATTACACTCAATAGTGCAATAGAAACGGTTATACCAATTATAAATTCGTAGCCAAGTAGAAAATGACTACCAAGAATTAAAATCCCAGCTAAAATACTTCCGTTTAATAAACTTAATGATAATTCTTTTAATAATCGGTTCCATAAACTTCCTGTAATGGAGTTGTTTGCCAAACCTTGCACCACAATAGCACTCGATTGCACTCCAACATTACCCGCCATAGCAGCAATAAGTGGCGTAAAAAACAGCAACATTCTGTGACTTTCCATCATAGGTTCAAAAATACCTAATACTTTTACGGAAATAAAGCCACCAAATAAAGCTAAAACCAACCAAGGTAAGCGCGCTTTGGTTAATTCCAAAATACTATCATCTGCCTCAACGTCTTGCGAGATACCGGCAGCTAACTGGTAATCTTTATCAGCTTCTTCTTTTATAATATCAATAATATCGTCAATTGTAACGCGACCTACTAATCTGCCTAATTCATCTACAACAGGAATGGCTTCCAAGTCGTATTTCTGCATAATTCGGGCTACTTCTACGTCTTTAGTTTCCACTCTAACGTAATCTACTTTTTTGATGTAAATATCGCTAATTTGTGTTTTGGTAGAAGTGGTCAATAAATCTTTTAACGACAAACGACCTTTCAGTCGATCTTCATCATCTACCACATAAATAGAATGTACTCTGGTAACATTTTCTGCCTGATGACGCATTTCTTTCACGCAAGTTAATACGTTCCAGTTTTCGTTAACTTTTACTAATTCTTTCGCCATAATACCACCTGCGGTATTTTCGTCATATCGTAAAAGGTCAACAATATCTTTGGCGTGTTCCACATCTTCAAGCTCCGAAATTACTTGTGCTTTTTTAGATTGAGGTAACTCGGCAATAATATCTGCCGCATCATCTGTGTCTAATTCATCAAGTTCTTCGGCAATTTCTTTTGCAGATAAGGTGCTTAAAATAGTTTCACGAACTTCTTCATCAAGTTCAAGAAGAATTTCTGCAGTAATTTCTGAATCTAATAAATTGAAAATATAAATGGCTTCGGACGTATCCAAATCATTCATAATTTCAGCAATATCAGCAAAGTGAATTTCGTGCAAAATAGTTTCCAACTCAACAATGTTATTTTGCTGAATTAAATTTTCAATTTGCGTGATAAGTTCTTTACTGATTTTAAATTCCATCTGCCGCTATTTTTTGTGTTAAAGAAATAAATTCTTCTACAGATAA
>NZ_JBIKJI010000005.1:0-30542 GCF_044361065.1 Flavobacterium sp. | reverse complement strand
ATCTTGAGGAATTAAGATGGTTGTTAGTGAGAAGTTCGGCTGCTATTTTAACAGGAGGAGCAATTGCTTGGGTTTTTAGTGATTTTATCTTTCAAACCATCATTTTCGGACCTATGAAAGGTGATTTTATTACCTATCAGTTTTTTTGTGATTTAGCAAATAAATATGATTTAGACAAAAGTTTTTGCGATGCTACTCTGAATTTCAGTATTCAAAATACCGAAATTGAAGGGCAAATTTCTTTATTAGTTTGGACGTGTATTACAGCAGGGTTTATCATAAGTTTTCCTTATATTTTATTACAATTTTGGAATTTCATTAGTCCAGCATTATATAAAAAAGAAAAAAGAAATGCGGTAAAATTTATAGTTATTTCCTCTTTGTTATTCTTTTTAGGCGTGTTATTTGGTTATTTTGTATTAACACCATTATCGTTGAATTTTTTATCAACATTTACCGTTTCTGATGTAATAAAAAATGATATTAATGTCAATTCTTATATCGGAACTGTAAAAACTACTACTTTAGCTACTGGTTTAATTTTCGAATTACCAATTATAATTTATTTTTTATCCACTTTAGGGTTGGTAACCCCTTCCTTTTTAAGAGAATACAGAAAATGGGCGTATGTAATTATCTTAATTATTGCTGCAATTGTAACTCCACCAGATGTAATTAGCCAAGTTATAGTCACAATCCCGTTAATTATACTTTACGAAATTAGTATTTTTATTAGTGCTTTTATCTTTAAGAAAAACAACAAATCAATAACCACAATATAATGAGTGATTTAATTTCCGAGTTTAACGACTATCGTGCTAAAATGAATGAAAAATTATTAGCAGATGATAATAAAGTAATTAAAAGAATTTTCAACTTAGACACAAACGCTTATAGCGAAGGTGCGCTTGATGTGAAAACTAAAGAATTATTAGGATTAGTAGCTTCAGCGGTTTTGCGTTGTGATGATTGTATAAAATATCATTTAGAAACGGCCTATAAAAATGGAGTAAATCGTACAGAAATGATGGAAGCTATGAGTATTGCTACTTTAGTTGGTGGTACAATCGTAATTCCGCATTTGCGTAGAGCTTATGAGTTTTGGGAAGCGTTGGAAGAAGCAGGAACTAAATAATTGTTAATTTGTATAATCGTTTATTTGAATATTCGTTTATTTGTAAAAAATAACTTAGCCACTTTGTAACTTAGTTACTTAGAAACTCATAAAAAAATGAAATTAAGAGCCGAAAATTTAGTTAAAACATATAAAAAAAGAAGCGTTGTAAAAGGCATTTCTGTTGAAGTAAACCAAGGCGAAATTGTGGGTTTATTAGGCCCAAATGGTGCTGGAAAAACAACTTCTTTTTATATGATTGTAGGTTTAGTAAAACCAAATTCTGGAAATATTTATTTAGACGATATGAATATTACCGATTATCCAATGTACAAACGTGCTCAAAACGGAATTGGGTATTTGGCGCAAGAAGCATCGGTTTTTAGAAAATTGAGCATAGAAGACAATATTTTATCGGTTTTACAATTAACCAATTTAACCAAAGCCGAACAAGAAGCCAAAATGGAAAGCTTAATTGAAGAGTTTTCATTAGGTCATATTCGTACAAATCGTGGCGATTTATTATCAGGTGGCGAACGAAGAAGAACTGAAATTGCACGTTGTTTAGCTACGGATCCAAAGTTCATTTTATTAGATGAACCGTTTGCAGGAGTTGACCCAGTTGCAGTTGAAGATATTCAAAGAATCGTAGCACAATTAAAAAATAAAAATATCGGAATTTTAATTACCGACCATAACGTACAAGAAACATTAGCCATTACAGATAAAACCTATTTAATGTTCGAAGGTGGTATCTTGAAAGCAGGAAAACCAGAAGAATTAGTGGAAGATGAAATGGTTAGACGTGTATATTTAGGTCAGAATTTCGAATTAAGAAAAACAAAAATAGACTTTAATGCTTCAAAAGAAGTTGAGTTAGATATATAAATTTTAAAACACATAGACACATAGGGAACAAAATAAAACTATGTGCCTATGTGTTTCATTCTAGTATTTATTTTATACACACTTTCTTCAAATCAGCTACGTTTCCGTTGAAAACGTTCACATCTACGAGTTCGTTGATACCGTGAAGTTGGGCTTTTTCTGTAAATTGCCACATTAAATAATCATCTTCAATTTTTTCTTTCCAAGGATTGTAGTTTGCTATCCAAAATAAGTAGTCTGGAAAATCGTCTCGCAAAAAATCTTCGTAATATTTTTCACCTGTATAAATAATAGGTTTCACTCCGTACTGTTTTTCTACTAGAGTTAACCAATTTTGTAATCCTTCTTTTAATTTGTTCATCGATTGCCCTTTAGGCATTTTTTCGATATCTAAAATTGGTGGTAAATGTCCTTTTCGTAAATTGACATTCTTAATAAAATTAGTAGCTTGATCAGTTGAATTTTCATCTGGACGGTAATAATGATAAGCACCCTGAATATAAACAGTTGATGATAAATTTTTCCAATTTTTCTTGAAATTTCTATCTACTTTTTTACTTCCGGCTGTAGCCCGAACCACTACAAACTTAATTTCAAATTGTTCTTCAATAGCTTCAAGATTTTCCCAATCAATAGTGCCTTGATACTGTGAAACATCTATCCCGAAAATTTTACCTTCGTGATTGGCAACGATATCATTTATTCGAGCATCTTCAAGTTTTCTTTGATTTGCGGTTAAATTGGCGTGTTTGTATTTAAATCCTAAGTAATATAGAACCACATCTTTTTTCTGATACACGAAAACAATCGTAATCAATAACAAAAAAAGTCCAAGAATCCATTTGAAAGATTTCGGACTAATTAAAGTTTGTTTTTTTCTTTTAGAAGTATATTTTCTTCTGGTTGCCATTACACTTTCTTACCAACAGTATTATTCACCACAGATAACATCACATAAAGCAAAATGATAATTGGAATGGCGATGAATTCTAACAAGATTATTAAAATTAAAGAAAGAATCAAAAACACGACTTGCATTTTATATTTTTCCCAGCTGAAACTCTTCACTTTTAAAGAAAATAAAGGAATTTCTGCATTTAATAAATACGAGCTTAAAACTGTAACTCCAACTAAAACATAAGGATTACTTAAAAAATCAACCAACCATTCAAATTCCGAATGAAACTGAATCATTGGAATACTCATAATTAACAAAGCATTCGCTGGTGTTGGCAAACCAATAAACGAATCCGTTTGACGCGTATCAATATTAAATTTAGCCAATCTGTAACAAGATGCTAAAGTGATTAAAAATCCTAAATACGGTACAACACCCATATAATAGGTGTCTTCTGTTAAATTATATTGCGATTGGTTTTCCTGAATATCTGCTAACATTTTATACATTACCAATCCTGGCACCACGCCACTTGTCACCATATCTGCTAAAGAATCCAATTGTAAGCCAATTGGGCTTTGTACTTTCCAAATTCTGGCGAAAAAACCATCCCAATAATCAAAGAAAATACCTAAACAAACCAATGAAAAAGCTTCATTATAATTTCCGTTAAACGCGTGAATTAAAGCCAATAAACCTGCTAATAAATTCAACAAAGTGATGGTATTTGGAATGTGTTTTTTGATACTCATTAAGTAATGTTTTTATTATTATGAATTTTCTATAGCAAATGTAAACAATAAAATGAAAGAATTTGAGTTTATTAAAGAAGAAATTATGATATTTGTTGTTAGATTTAAATGATTTGAAAAAAATAATAGTATTCATCGGGTTGCTGACTTCCACGTCATTTTTCGGACAAACTATTCGTAAATATTCCAACGAATTTTTAAACATTGGAGTGGATGCGGCAGCGTTAGGAATGAGTAATGCGGTAACTGCACAAACCTCGGATGTAAATTCAGGATATTGGAATCCTGCTGGGATATTACAATTGGAAGACAAACAAATTGCTTTAATGCACGCGAATTATTTTGCAAATATTGCGCAATATGATTACGCGGGTTTTGCTATGCCAATTGACGACCGAAGTGCGTGGGGAATTTCTTTAATTCGTTTTGGGGTGGATGACATTTTAAATACAACACAGTTAATTGACAGTCAAGGCAATATTGATTACAACAGAATTTCTCTTTTTTCTACTGCAGATTATGGCGTAACATTTTCATACGCCAGAAAATTACCGGTTCAAGGTTTTAATTATGGAGTAAACGCCAAAGTAATTCGAAGAATTATTGGCGATTTTGCTTCTTCTTGGGGTTTTGGATTTGATGTAGGCTTGCAATTTCAAAACAAAAACGATTGGAAATTTGGTTTAATGTTACGAGATATTACCACAACATACAACACTTGGACCATTAACGAAGAAGAATATGAGAAAATAAAAAATGCTGTTCCAGGTGAAAACCAAGAATTGCCAGAAACCAGTGAAATTACTTTACCAAAAGCACAATTTGGTTTGTCTAAAAAATTCGAATTTCATTACGATTACACTTTAACAACAGCAGCCAATTTGAATATGGAATTTGCACAAACAAATGATATTATTTCTACAAGTATGGTAAGTATTAGTCCTGCAGTTGGTTTTGAATTCGGATATATTGATTTGGCTTTTTTAAGAGCTGGCGTTGGGAATTTTCAACAAATCACACAAATTGACAATACAAATAAAGTAAGTTTTCAACCTAATATTGGCTTAGGATTTAAATACAAAGGCATTCAAGTAGATTACGCCTTAACTGATTTAGGAAATCAAAGCGCGGCACTATATTCTAATGTATTTTCTGTAAAAGTGGATTTAGGAATTTTTAGAAGATAATTTTTTGAGAATATATAGAATAGAATATAGATATTAGACTTTTATTAGTCGTTAAAAACACATATAATATGCTAAAAAAATTACTTTTCTTATTACTACCTATTATTGGTTTTTCTCAAAACATAATTTTATCAGACAATGCTAAAGTTAGTATTTTAACTTGCGGAACGGCGCCAGTTTCTTACGCTATGTATGGACACACTGGAATTCGAATTACAGATAATGTAAATCAACTTGATGTGGTGTATAATTATGGTGCTTTTGATTTTACGACTCCAAATTTTATTATGAAATTCGTAAAAGGTGATTTACAATATTTTGTAACAAGCGAAAATTACTACGATTTTGAATACAATTACAAATTAGACGGAAGAAGTATTGTAGCACAAGAATTAAATTTAACTACAGCACAAAAACAACAACTTTTGAATGAACTCAACAGTAGTTTAACTTCCGAAGAACGTTTTTATACCTATAAATTTATTGATAAAAATTGCACAACAATGGTTGTAGATAAAATTAATAAAATATTAGGCGAAGAAATTCTAAAACAACCGAAATCAGAGCAAAGTTACAGAGAAATTTTATATCCGTATATGTCGGATTTCTATATGAAATTAGGGATTCAAATTATTTTTGGAACGAAAGTAGACCAACCCGCTACGCGCCTATTTTTACCTTTAGAATTTGAAAAAGTATTAAATACTGCCACTCAAAATGGCAAAAAAATCGCAAAACCTTCTGAAATTTTAAATGAACAAACCGTCACAACGCCGTTTTCCTACTTAAATTCTATTTATTCATTATTAGTTGCGATTGTAATTTTGATTTTAATAAACAAAAAAGGCATACAAATTACCTATTTCATTTTCGCAGGGTTGTTAGGATTATTTTTTAGTTTAGTAGGATTCTATTCGCTTCACGAAGAAATTTTATGGAATTACAATATTTTGTTATTTAATCCGCTATTGTTGATGTTTGTTTATTTTTATTGGAAAAAGAATACTCGAAAAACCATTTTATTTGGTCAAATTTGTATGGCGCTCACGATGGTTTATTTGGCTTATATTGTAAACAAAGTGCAAGTATTCATACTACTACCAATAATCGCATTGCACCTATTTTGGTTGATTAAAATAGTACTAAAGGAAAGAAAGATATTTTCTTAGAAATTAAAAAACTTTACAATATGCTTAATCAAATTGATTTTTCAAAATATGCTTCTTATTGTGCAATTTTCATTAGTAGCGTATTTCTATTATTCATATTTATTTTATACATCTACCCATCAATTATTTTTTATAATGCACTTGAAATATTTGCGTATTTATCTGCTATAACTGGCACATTAGGTTTTTTATTTTCTATTATTAGCATAAGAGAAACAAACTCCTTAAAAAAATGGTTAGTAGTTTTGGTTAACCTTCTTTTCGGTATATTTATATTAGTTTTCTTAATCTGGTTAAATCTATAAATAAAAAACGCCAAGCTTTCACTTGGCGTTTTTCGTTTATTTGTACTATAAATTAATTCGTTAATAATTTATGCGAAGGCGCAAACTTAGTTAAGTTAATACCTTCTACTGCTTTTTTGTATTCTTCAATGGTTGGCGTTCTACCTAAAATTGTTGATAAGACTACTACTGGAGTTGAAGACAATAAAGACTCTCCTTTTTTCTCAGCAGTATCTTCCACTACTCTTCCTTGGAATAAACGAGTTGAAGTAGCCATAACCGTATCTCCTTTTGAAGCTTTTTCTTGGTTACCCATACATAAATTACAACCTGGTCGCTCTAAATATAACATATTTTCGTATTCTGTACGAGCTGCACCTTTTGGAGCATTATCATCAAATTCAAAACCAGAATATCTTTGTAATACTTCCCAATCGCCTTCTGCTTTTAATTCGTCAACAATATTATAGGTTGGTGGCGCTACTACTAAGGGTGCATTAAATTTAACTTCTCCTTTTTGTGCTTCTACATTTTTAAGCATTTGAGCTAAAATTTTCATATCTCCTTTGTGTACCATACAAGATCCGATAAATCCTAAATCTACCTTTTTTGTTCCACCATAAAAAGATAATGGACGAATCGTATCGTGTGTATATCGTTTAGAAACATCTTTATTGTTTACATCTGGATCTGCAATCATAGGCTCTGCGATTACATCTAAATCTACAACAACTTCTGCGCTATATTTTGCATTTGTATCTGGTCTTAAAGCTGGTTTATCACCTGATTTAATTTCAGCAATTCGTTTATTTGCTTTATTAATTAATCCTTGAAGCACTTTATTATGATTGTCCATTCCTTTATCAATCATAATTTGAATTCTTCCTTTTGCAATTTCTAACGATTCAATTAAAGTATCATCTTCAGAAATACAAATAGATGCTTTGGCTTTCATTTCTGCTGTCCAATCCGTAAATGTAAACGCTTGATCAGCCGTTAAAGTTCCTAAATGCACTTCAATAATTCTACCTTGGAATACATTTTCACCACCAAATTGTTGTAGCATTTGTGCTTGAGTAGCGTGAACCACATCACGGAAATCCATATACGTTTTCATAGTACCTTTAAACGTTACTTTTACAGATTCTGGAATTGGCATAGACGCTTCACCAGTTGCTAAAGCTAAAGCCACAGTCCCTGAATCGGCTCCGAAGGCAACACCTTTAGACATACGTGTATGCGAATCGCCACCAATAATAATGGCCCATTCATCAATAGTTATATCGTTAAGAACTTTATGAATAACGTCTGTCATTGGATGATAAACGCCTTTTGGATCACGAGCCGTAATTAATCCGAAATCGTTCATAAATTGCATTAATTTTGGAATATTTGCTTGTGCTTTTTTATCCCAAACTGACGCTGTATGACAACCCGATTGATACGCTCCATCAACAATTGGAGAAATAACGGTCGCAGCCATAGACTCTAACTCTTGAGCTGTCATTAAACCCGTTGTATCTTGTGAACCAACAATATTTACCTCAACACGAACATCTGAACCAGCGTGTAATACTTTTTTAGAAAGCGTACCAACTGCATTTCTATTAAATATTTTTTCAACAGCAGTAAGACCTTGTCCGTCAATTGAGATTTCTTTTGAAGGCGCATATACTAATGGCGCTTCGACACCAAGTGTTTCAGCTGCAAAAGTTTGAATTTTTTTACCAAAAACAATAGCATAAGAACCACCGGCTTTAATAAATTCTAATTTTTGAGGTGTGAAGGCTTTAGAAATATCAATTAATTCTTTATCGCCATTATATAACTTCTTTGTTTTTGTATTGATAGTAAGCACCGTTCCTGTTTCCACAGAATATACGTGTTCTAAAACAGGGTCGCCACTTTCATTACGAACAACTTCTCCGTTTGAATCCGTCTTTTTAACCCAGTTTTTTAAATCTAAACCAATTCCACCCGTAACATCAACTGTCGTTAAGAAAATAGGCGAAATTCCGTTTGTCCCTGCAACAATTGGTGCAAAATTCACAAAAGGAACATAAGGGCTGGCTTGTTTACCTGTCCAAAGCGCCACATTATTTACACCCGACATACGTGATGAACCTACGCCCATTGTTCCTTTTTCTGCAATTAACATTACAGATTTGTCTGGATGTTGAGCTTGTAAGGCTTTAATTTCTTCTTGTGCTTTAGGTGTAATCATACACTTCCCGTGCAATTCTCTATCAGAACGTGAATGTGCTTGATTTCCCGGAGAAAGTAAATCTGTAGAAATATCACCTTCACCAGCTATATAGGTCACTACTTTTATTTCTTCTGCAATTTCTGGAAGTTTCGTAAAAAATTCTGCCTTAGCATAACTTTCTAAAATTTCTGTAGCAATTGCATTTCCATTTTTATACGCTTCTTTTAAACGATCTGTATCTGCATCATATAAATATACTTGCGTTTTTAAAACATTTGCAGCTTCTTTTGCAATATCTAAATTGTTTCCTAAAGCGATATCAAGCAATACTTTTATAGAAGGCCCACCTTTCATATGAGATAATAACTCAAATGCAAATGCAGGAGTAATTTCATTAACTACAGATTCGCCAAGAATTATTTCTTTTAAGAAATTTGCTTTTTCAACTGCTGCACTTGTAGTACCTGGCAACGTATTGTAGATAAAAAACGTAAGTGAATCTTTTCTATTTTCGTTTGTTACATCTTTTATTTGAGAAACGATCGCTTTAAGTAAATCAGCGCCATCAATTGGTTTTGGATGCAATCCTTGGCCTTTTCGTTCTTCAATTTCATTGATGTATTCTTTATAAATATTTGTTTCCATATCAAAAATATTATGATAATTTATTAATCTGTTTTAAAACTGATACAAATTTAACCAATTCTTTTTAGATTAAAAAATTTATAATAAAAAACGATATTCCCGAAATTATTATTTGTAATTATTCTATTTTAATGAATTTAATTCAAAAATAAAACAAAAAAAGGGTGATTATTTAGGAATTCTTAATTTAAGCAAATTAAACTACGAAATTCGAAAAAAACGATAGTGTATTTTGTCAAATTAACAAAAAGGACTGTTGTTAAAATAGTTTTCTAATGATGTCTTCTTCTGAAATTCCTTCGGCATCAGCTTTGTAATTTTTGACAATTCTGTGACGTAAAATTCCGAAAGCTACGGCTTGAACATCTTCAATATCTGGCGAAAATTTTCCATTAATAGCCGCATTGGTTTTGGCTGCTAAAATTAAATTTTGAGATGCACGAGGACCTGCTCCCCAATCTAAATAATTTTTAACAAAATCAGTCGCTAAAGGATTATTTGGTCGGGTTTTTGAAACCAATGTTACAGCATATTCAATTACATTATCTGTAACAGGAATTTTTCTAATTAAATTCTGATAAGAAATAATTTCTTCTGCAGTAAACAATGGATTTATTGTTGTTTTCAAATCTGAAGTTGTCGCTTTCACTACTTGAACTTCTTCTTCAAAGGTTGGATAATCTAAATTTATGGCAAACATAAAGCGATCTAATTGCGCTTCTGGCAACGGATAGGTTCCTTCTTGCTCAATAGGGTTTTGAGTTGCTAAAACAAAAAATGGTAAATCTAATTTAAAACTTTGCCCTGCAACTGTAACCGATTTTTCTTGCATCGCTTCTAATAATGCAGCTTGTGTTTTTGGTGGCGTTCTGTTAATTTCATCTGCCAAAATGATGTTGGAAAAAATCGGACCTTTTATAAATTTAAAATTTCGCGTTTCATCTAATATCTCACTTCCTAAAATATCTGAAGGCATTAAATCTGGCGTAAACTGAATGCGTTTAAAATGTAACCCTAATGCTTCGGAAATAGTATTTACCATTAACGTTTTTGCCAATCCTGGCACACCAACTAACAAAGCGTGTCCGCCAGAAAAAACACTCAATACAATCTGATTGACTACTTCATCTTGACCTACAATAACTTTAGCAATTTCTTGTTTCAATTGCTTTTGTTTGCTTACTAATTTTTCAATTGCTGCTACGTCTGACATCTTTTTGGGTAAAGGGTTTAAGGTAAAAGGTATTTGGTAAACGGTTATTTTTTTAACCAATTATTTTCAAAAGTACATTCTTTATAATCGTTACTTACTTTTATATAGTTTTTCTCGATTTTTTCAGCCATCCATTTTCCAATTTCTTGGAATTGTTTATCCGAAAGTGCTAATTCTTTAATTTTAATATAATCTGTGCCGAAATCAGCTCTATGCTCCTCCGTTCTTTTATTTACTTTAAGTATTTTAAAAAACTTTGTTCCTTGTCTTTCTTGGTCTAAAAGAACTTTAGACATTTCACCTTGAACCAAACCATTTATTTGATTATATAAAGCAGGATCTAATTTTGAAATTTCAAAACGAGGTTCTGAAGTACGCGGATTAAGTAAAAGTCCACCGTTATTTTTTGTTTCTTTATCATCTGAAGAAGCTTTGGCAGCATCTTCAAACGTAATTTCACCCTTTTCAATTTTTTCGCGGATTCCATCAATTTTATCCGAAGCCTCTTTTACAGCTTTAGATGTTACTTTTGGGCTCACTAAAATATGACGCAATTCGATATCTTGACCAATAATTTTTTCTACAAAAATGATATGAAAACCAAACTCTGTTTCAAAAGGTTCTGATATTTCTCCTTCATTTAAACGAAAAGCCACATCTTTAAATTCCTTTACAAACTGTGTTTTTTTATTCATTTTATAATATCCACCGTTTGAGCTGGAACCTGGATCTTCAGAATAAATTACAGCTTTACTGTAGAAACTTCCACCGTTATTAATTACATCGTTTCTAATTTCTTTTAATTTATCTATAGCTTTTTGCTTATCTTCTTTAGAAATTACTGGTTTTACTACAATTTGAGACAATTCAATTTCTGCACCAATAGTTGGAATTTTATCGGCAGGAATTTTAGTAAAAAATTGTTTTACTTCATCTGGTGTTACTGTAATTTCATCAACAATTTTACGCTGCATTTGCGACGTCAATTTGTTTAATTTGATTACCTCGAAAAAATAACTTCTAAAGTCTTCTTCATCTTTTTTCTTATAATATTCAAATAATTTTTCTTTAGAACCAATCTGTTCTACCATAGTATTCATTTGGTTATCCATAAAAGTATTTACTTCTTCATCTGTAACCACAATACTATCCTGAACCGCTTGATGCGCATATAATTTATCTTCTAATTGTTTACCTAACAATTCACAACGTGTGATGTTTGTAATATCTGTACCTTGAGTTTTTAATTCTAAAAGCATTAAATCTATATCAGAATCTAATACAATGTAATTTCCTACAACGGCTGCAACACCGTCTACTTTTTGCTTTTTTTGTGCAAAAGTAATTGTTGAAAAAATTAAGAAAGCAAACGCTAAAAGATTGGTTTTATTTGTGAATTTCGAAATCATTGTTTGTATTGGCATCATTGGTTATTTCTGTTTTTATTATTTTAATTGCTGTTTTACATTTTCAAAAACTGCGGTATTGATATTTATTTTAAATTCTTTTTTCAACTCATCAACCCAAGTAGACTCTAAATACTGTTGGTAATCATTAATTACTTTACTTTTGCAGTCTTCTAGGGCTTTTGTCTCAGCGGGTTTGGTGCTTTTTACATTAACTACAAAACTATAATTTGCATCTTTATACGTGTTGTTTGCACCTACCGTTAGATTTGGAATTTTATCTAAAATATCATAATTTTTTTCAAATAAACCAGATTTCACCATAATAGCTACTTTATCATTTTTATTTAATTTCGATTTGATATATTCAATACTTTTCCCTTTTTGAAGCATTTTTTGAGCGGTTTCAATTACAGTAGCATCTGTTGACGACAAAATATCTACATCAAATCTTTCTTTCCAATTGTATTTAGATTTATTTAAACTATAGAAATTTTGAAGTCCAATAGTATCTGTTTTTGATTTATCCCAAATTTCTTTTTCCATTAAATCAAATAATAACAAACCATCTCTGTATTCGTCCATAACATTTTTGAAATCAATAAATTCGTTTTCTAAATTATCGGTATAATAACCAATCAATTGCTCGTCTTTCCAAGATTCAAATAATTCAGAAACTAATTTCGTAACTGGTTTAGTCGAAAGTTTATTTTTTTGTTGCGATTGAATATAGCTTGCAAATGACATTGTAGGCACTTTTTTGTTTTTATCAATAACCAATACATCGTCATTTATTGAAATATCTTCTTTTGGAAGTTCCCACGTTTGACTATAAATGGCATCTGTAACCGTTTTTTCAATATTCTTATATTGCGTTTTGTTTACTTCTTGCTTATATTTTAATTTTAATTTACTAGCCAAAGTATTGGTAATAATTATAGAACGTTCGTCTCTTTTAATTTTATTTTCTAATTCGGATTTTGAATCCGCTAATGATTTTACGGGATGTTTTTCTATTAATTTAACAATATGCCATCCAAAACCAGATTCAAACGGTTGCGAAATATCCCCTTTATTTTCCAATGAAAACGCAGCACTTTCAAATGCTTCAGAACTTAATTGTCCAGTACCAAAACGTTGCAAAACACCACCTTTAACTGCAGTAGATTTATCTTCAGAAAATTGGCTTGCTAACGCTTCAAAACTTTCGCCTTGTTGAATTTTTTTCGAAATATCTTCAATCGTTTGTTTTGCTTTTAACTTGGCTTCATCAGTGGCATCAGTTGGATTTAAAATCATAATATGCGCCACAGTAACTTCACCTTTATTGTCTCTTTTATCGGTAACCTTAATTAAATGATATCCAAAACGTGTTCTAATTGGATTAGAAATTTGCCCAACTTCAGTTTTGTAAGCTGCAGATTCAAATGGATACACCATTCTAAAAGCAGAGAAATAACCTAAATTACCTTTGTTATCTGCAACCGATGGATCTTGTGAATTAGCCATAGCTACTGATTCAAAACTTTCCCCTTTTTCAATTTGTTTTTTTAACGCAAGTGCTTTATTGTAAAACGCCAATGTATCTGTACCTTTAATACTTTCGTCAAATGAAAGCAAAATATGCGATGCTTTTACTTCTTTTGTACTTCTGCTATAGGCTTCTTCAATTAATTGATTGGTAACTTTTGAATCATTTAAATACGATTTAGAAAGTTGATTTCTGTACGAACTTAATTCACTTTGATACTTTGTATTATTTTGCAAGCCTAACTTATACGCCTTATTTACTTTTAATTTATATCCAATAAATAATTCTAAATATTGATTCAAATCTTTTTGCGAATCGTCTTTTACTAACTCTAAATTTTTAAGATAAATTCTTTTAAATTCATCAATTTTATATTCGTTTGAATCAATCGTAAAAAGCACGTCTTTTGTTGTGTTTTGGGCAATTGAATTAGAGCAAATTGTTAAAAATAGTACTAAAAAAAAGTTTTGAATTTTCATTTTTTAAAATTGGTTTTGTTTGCAACAAGCAAAAATAGGAAATCATTACAATTAAACAACTAATTGAAGATATATTAACTAAATTTTTAGATTTTAAAACCTGAATAAAGTAGTTTTAATTAAAAAAAAATCTCAACTTAAAATTGAGATTTATTTCTTTTATTTTCTATTTTCTCTTGCTATTAATGTGTTTTTCAACAACATTGCAATGGTCATAGGGCCAACTCCACCAGGAACTGGAGTTATAAACGATGCTTTCTTAGAAACATTTTCAAAATCAACATCACCTACAATTTTATATCCTTTTTCGGTGGTTTCATCTGCTACACGAGTAATTCCTACATCAATAACCACTACATCATCTTTTACCATTTCTGCCTTTAAATAATTTGGCACACCAAGTGCTGAAATAATAATATCAGCTTGCGAAGTAATTTGAGTGATATTTTTAGTGTGTGTATGCGTAACAGTTACTGTTGAATTACCAGGAAAACCTTTTCTTCCCATTAATATACTCATTGGACGACCCACAATATGACTTCTTCCAATAACTACCGTATGTTTTCCTTGCGTTTTAACATTATATCTTTCTAATAATTCTAAAATTCCAAATGGTGTAGCTGGTATAAATGTACTCATATCCAATGCCATTTTTCCAAAATTTTCTGGATGAAAACCATCTACATCTTTTGATGGATGAATGGCCATAATTACTTGTTGAGTATCAATTTGTGGTGGCAAAGGTAATTGCACAATAAAACCATCAATATTTGAATCTTCGTTTAATTCTGCAATTTTTTTAAGCAATTCAGTTTCAGAAGTCGTACTTGGCATTTTTATCAAAGTAGATTCAAAACCTACTCTTTCACACGCTTTAACTTTACTTCCTACGTATGTTAAACTTGCTCCATCATTTCCTACAATAATTGCAGCTAAATGAGGAACTTTTTCGCCATTTGCTTTCATTTTTGCTACTTCGGCAGCAATTTCTTCTTTAATATCTTCTGATACTTTTTTTCCGTCTAATAGTTGCATGGTTGTTGTTTTTATAGTTGAAAAGTTAAAAGTCTTAAAGTTCTAAAGACTTTCGACTTTTAAACTTTAAGACTTTCGACTTATTTATTTCATTCCAGGCATTGAAGGCATCCCTTTCATTCCGCCCATCATTTGCATTAGTTTTTTTCCGCCGCCGCCTTGCATCATTTTCATCATTTTACTCATTTGGTCGAACTGTTTCATTAACTGATTCACTTCTTCTATTTTTCTACCAGCTCCTTTTGCAATTCTTGTTTTTCTCTTCACATCAATTATTGCTGGTTTGCTTCTTTCTTTGGGCGTCATCGACTGAATAATCGCTTCCACGTGTTTAAAAGCGTCATCTTCAATTTCTACATCTTTTAATGCTTTTCCAGCTCCAGGAATCATTCCGACAAGGTCTTTCATACTTCCCATTTTCTTAATTTGTTGTATTTGAGCTAAGAAATCATCGAAACCAAATTCGTTTTTAGCAATTTTTTTCTGAATCTTTCTGGCTTCCTCTTCGTTATATTGTTCTTGAGCTCTTTCAACCAAAGAAACCACATCACCCATTCCTAAAATTCGTTCCGCCATACGAGAAGGATAGAACACATCAATGGCGTCCATTTTTTCTCCAGTACCAATGAATTTTATAGGTTTATTAACTACCGATTTTATTGAAATAGCCGCTCCACCACGAGTATCTCCATCTAACTTGGTTAGGATAACTCCATCAAAGTTTAATCTATCATTGAAGGCTTTTGCTGTGTTTACTGCATCCTGACCCGTCATAGCATCCACTACAAATAACGTTTCGTGCGGCTGAATGGCTTTATGAACGTTTGCAATTTCGTTCATCATTTCTTCATCAACTGCTAAACGACCAGCGGTATCAATAATTACAACATTAAAACCATTTGCTTTTGCGTGCTTAATTGCATTTTCGGCAATAGACACTGCGTTTTTATTTTCAGGTTCAGAATACACTTCAACACCTATTTGATCTCCAACGACGTGCAGCTGATTAATTGCCGCAGGACGGTAAATATCACAAGCAACTAAAAGTGGGTTTTTAGATTTTTTTGTTTTTAAAAAATTAGCTAATTTACCAGAGAAGGTCGTTTTACCAGAACCTTGTAAACCAGACATTAAAATAACGGTTGGGTTTCCAGATAAATTAACACCTGCAACATCGCCACCCATTAATTCGGTCAATTCATCTTTCACTAATTTTACCAACAATTGACCCGGCTGTAATGTAGTTAATACATTTTCACCAATTGCTTTATCTTTAACTCTTGTAGTAAAATCTTTAGCAATTTTAAAGTTCACATCGGCGTCTAACAATGCACGACGCACTTCTTTTAAAGTATCGGCTACGTTTACATCCGTAATTTTTCCGTGTCCCTTTAGTATATGGAAGGCTTTATCTAACTTATCGGTAAGATTATCAAACATAATAATTGAGCTTTTTTAATGAAATGCAAATATAAGGTAAAGTTTTAAAAGTCGAAAGTGATAAAGTCGAAAGTTGGAAATTTGAAATAAAAAAACCGTTCTGAAAATTCGGAACGGTTTTTAACTTATGTAAAACATATTATTTTTTAGAACAACATGATTTTTTTTCAGTTGAAGCACATGATTTTTTTTCAGCTGCTTTTTTATCTGAACAACAAGATTTTTCAGTTTTCTCTTTTTTCTTTTCTTTTTCTTTTTCTTTGAAGTTTACTACAGAAGCAGAAGAAACCATAAATGCCATTAAGGCAACAATTGACAATACTTTTTTCATAATATTTATTTTTATTTGTTATACTTATTAACTTATATATTCCAAAAGTAATAATTTATTATTACTTAAAACATAAATTTTTCTTAATTTTTTTCGAAGGTTAAATAATCTGTTCCGCCGTTACCTCCACTAACATCAATCAATTGAATTTTTGTATCTGTTCTGGAAACAATATCCCAGTCATCTGTTAAATCTACAAAATTAGCTGGTGTGGTAAAAGCAATATTAAAATCTAAATCGTTTAATGTATCATCATTACTATTTGAATCAGTAACCGACCAAGTTCCTGATGTAGTTAATCCGTTCCCTACTGCTGAAAGCACATTATTTGAAGCAAATGTAAAATTATAACCTGTAAAATTAGCAGTTTCATTTACTCCTGAATCCACATAATTTGTAATACGCCAAGTACCTGAAATAACCGTATTAATAACTTGTGTTTGATTTACATTTGTTGGTGCATCATCATCATCGCTACACATAGATGCCACATTAAGGACGAATAAAAGTGCTAAAACTGAAATTATTTTAATTTTTTTCATAATCTTTTATTAATAATTTATACAATTTTGAAAATCAAATATATAATTATTTTTTTATATCATAAACTTTTTGTTTCACAATAGTAACAATTTCATTTTTAGAAACCACACCCGATTGTCTCCATAACATTTTCCCGTTTTGAAACAAAATCATAGTCGGCACTCCTTTTACTTGAAAATGAGCTGCAATTTCTTGGTTTTTATCTACATCAATTTTAATGATATTTACAGCATCTCCTAACTCTTCTTTTGAATCTATTAAAATTGGAGCTAAAGCTTGGCAAGGACCACACCAAGTGGCGAAAAAATCAACTAAAACGGGTTTGTTTCCATTAATTAGTTCTTGAAATTTACTCATCTTCTCTGTTTTTAGTTGGAACATTACAACCTCTAGGACCACAACCTAAATTAAAAACCGCTTGAAACAAAAAGAAAACACCAAATGGAACAAATACCCATTGATTTTCCTCATATGCGGTGTAAAAACAAAATAAAGCAATCGCAATTCGGAAATAGCGCAAAAAATGCCAATTGTTAAAGAATATATTTTTCATAGTTTAAAATCTTTAGACAAATGTACTAAAGTTAAAATCACTACTATGTAACAAATATTACAGAACTTAAAACTGAAAATAAATAAAGGGCTGCGGACCTGCAGATGCAGTGGCATAAACCAACCAAAAAACCAATCCTAAAATAATAGCGCGAGTAATTAAAGGCATAGCTTTAAAAACATCTTGAATGGCGATAGTAACTTTTTCAGGAATATAATGCCAAAAATATCCTAAAAACATCAAAATAAATACATTTTGATAGCCTTGAATTATGGTAAACCACTGATCGAAATCAAAAGTTACTTTTCCGATATTCTGAATAATTTGTAAAGCAATTGTAAAGTCTTTTGCTCGAAAGAAAATCCAACAAAACGCTACAAAATGAAAGGTTACAAGAATTCCAATAATTTTTAAAAACGGCGTTAAAAAGAATATTTTACGCTTTGACGGCGGATAATATTCTAAAAATATTTTATGAATAGCAAGAGCCATACCGTGTAAAGCACCCCAAATTATAAATCGTAAACTGGCTCCGTGCCATAAACCTCCTAATAGCATAGTTGTCATTAAATTCACGTTGGTGTACATCGTTTTTTCTTTTTCTCTTGAAAATAAAAAAGTAAAAACAAAGACTATAGCTGATGCTACAGCTATTAGTAATGGTATATTACTTGTTTTAGAAAAAGAAACACCCCATACAATAGCACCTATAAAAAACAAACTTGGAAATAAAAATCCTGCAAATGTTCCGTACCGATTTCCTCCCACAGAAATATATAAAAAATCCTTTAACCAAGTAGATAACGAAATGTGCCAACGGCGCCAAAAATCTGTAATAGAAGTTGATTTATATGGCGAACGGAAGTTAGTTGGTAATTTGAAACCTAACAATAATGCTACTCCTATTGCCATATCTGAATAACCAGAAAAATCACAATAAATTTGAATCGTATAGCCATAAGACGCCATTAAATTTTCGAAAGGGGTATAACTATTTGGCAAATCAAAAACTCGATCTACGAAATTTAACGAAATATAATCCGAAATTACCGTCTTCTTAATTAATCCACCAATTATCAATAGAAACGCACGATTGATATCGTCTTGCGTTACATTTAATTTTTGATAAATTTGAGGTAAAAAATCTTTTGCTCTTACAATAGGTCCCGCCACTAATTGTGGAAAAAAGGAAACGAAAAACAAATAATCTACAAAACGTTTAGTAGGTTCGATTTCTTTTCGGTAAACTTCAATAATATAACTTATAGATTGAAAGGTGTAAAATGAAATTCCAACTGGTAAAATCACATCAAAAAACGCAAATTTTTCTCCAGTAACGGTGTTGGTAATGTCTACTAAAAAATTACTGTATTTAAAGTAGCCTAAAAATCCTAAATTTAGAATGATACTGAATGTTAAACATAGTTTTTTATAAAAAACACTTGAAGTACGATGTACTAAATTTCCTAAATTATAATCGACCACTGCCGAACCTAAAAGTAATAAAAAATAAATTCCGCTTGACTTATAATAGAAAAACAGTGAAAATAAAATTACATAAACCATTCGCAAGGTGTCTGCTTTTTTTAGTAAAATGTACCAAAAATAAAACACCAAAAACAAACCTAAAAATAAGCCCGTATTAAAAAGCAATGGCTCTTTTTCATTGTAAACAAACCATTTTTCAATTACTTCAGGAGTAATTTTACCTATATTTTTATAAAACCATTCTTGCAACACAATCTCTTATTTTTCAGATTTATATAATTCGTAGGATTGAATAAACGCATCGAAAAACAATTCGCCTTGTTTATCATAACCCGTATTAGAATAATGCACTTTATCTCTTGCCATTAATCCCATTCTTGAATTCATTATAATATTTTTATTTCCACCAAAAACATCTAATAAATTCCAAACTGCATAGTTTTCAGTAGCTGCCATTTCAATAATTTTTTCGGCATATTTTTCTATGTAAATATTTTGAGATTTTCCGTGCAACACAGAAGGTGGTGGCGTAGTAAGTAAAATCGAAGCTTCTGGACATTTTAATTTAATGCCGTCAATCATTGTTTTTAAGTTACCAAAATAAGTAGGAATATCTTGCTTATCAAAACTTTCGTTTGTTCCCAAAGAAATTACATACAAATCGGCTTCAAGCGCTGGTAATTGTTCGAAAAACAAAGGAAACTTATTAAAATCGCTACTTTTTGCACCATTTACACCAATAGATGAATAGGTAACACCTGCATTTTCATTTTCTAAAATCAAACCATTTAACGCAAATTCAGAATTATTTTCATTTCCAATAATGGTAATTTTATCGATAGGTTTTTCGGAAGTATAGGAATTGTATAATGGTGTGTTTTCTAAAACAATAGGCTCGTAAACATACTTTACAGTTGAAACTGTTTTGTAAGTGGTTACTGTTTTTCCACCAGGAATTTTTAAAATTTTTCCATCTCTAATATTATCAGATGTCAATCCGTTAGCTGCTTTTAATTGTTTTAATGAAATGTTATATTTATCTGCAATCACGCCTAAAACTTCACCCGGTTTTACTTTGTGAGAACTTATTGCTGGTGTTTTAACAGCTACTTTTTCTTGCGTGGTAAAACTTTTTTTAGCAAATGACACATTAAAAATATTTTCGTTTTTAGGCGAAATGACTTTTAATTTTGTGAAATCGAATTGAGCATCTTTAACTAACATATCAATATGAAAAGTTTTTTGCTTAGGTTCAAATGATATCCCACTTACGCCAACAGGTTTTGAAGTATCAGCATATAAATTTCGAGTAGCAGAAAATCCGCCAGAACCAGTAAATTTTATAGGTGAACTATTATTTGTATTTGCTAAACTATATGGAAATGTAAATCCGAAACCAGCATTTCCGAAAATTTGCTGCATACGATATCTAATTTTTCCAGTAAATAAATCCGCTTGTATGTGCGAATCACCTATATGAACTATTCGTACTTTTCTATCTTGATTTTCTTCTAATTGGTATAATTTTTCAAAAATAGCTGTTAGCGCTTTTTCGTTAGAAATTACATTATTAAACGCTTCAAAATTAGCCGTATCAATAGCAATTGTAGCACTATCAATTTCTACTTTCACAGAATCGATTTGCGAAAAACCAAGTGTAGTAAAAAATAATATGTATATAAATTTATTCATTTAAAGTGTCTTTTGTTACTGGTACCGAATCTAATACCTTTGTTTGTGGTTGTTTTTTTTGCTTAGCTAAAGCACGTAATCGTTTGTACTCAATGTAACCCGTATCTATTTGTTTATAAATAAGTTGCGCAATTTCTTTAGCACCTCTGTGATTAAAGTGTGTATAATCTTTATTGGCTTTTGCAGGTACATTTTCTACCCATTTCACCATAGAACCATCGCCTCCCATTAAAGTATATAAATTTACTAAGCCGGCTTCTGATTTTACAGCATACCGTTTTTGAGCCATAATTAATGGAGCAATGGCAGAATCTGATTTCATTTGCATATCGTACTTTGTAGATTTATCAGCCGTTGTAATAATTAAAATTGCGGCACCTGGAAAACATTGCTTTACGTGATTTACAACAGAAGTCATTTTTCTTTCGTACCAAGAATAATTTAAAGAACCGTAATTTAAAACGTTTGTTCCAAATTGTAAAATAATTAAATCGTATCCTAACTTTTGCTGAAATGCATTCATCAAATCTATATTGAATGAACCTAACGGTAAACCAGAGTTACCTCGAGAAGAAAAATTATCAACGTGAATTCCTTTTCCATTATCGAAATTAAATCCGTAAAACGGGATCGAATCGGCATTTATAAAATTTACTTTAACTTTATTTACAGAACTTCCAATTTGTGTGGTATTTAATGTAGCGTTTGGAGAAAGTTTTTTATAAATGGTATCTTTCCCAATAACTTGACGCAACAATCCTTTTTTATTTGTGGAACTTCCATAAAAAAGCGTGGGATTATTTAAAGTTGTTGAAAAACGATTTCTTCCCGCTTTAAATTTTACCCAAGTAGGATTTGCCGTATCTTTTGCAAAGAAAACAGCACCATTCACTCCAAATGAACGCAATGGGCTTTTTGTTTTTAAATACGATTGCGATTTCCAATTGGGAGAAAATTCGTGAATAACTGAACCTCTTGAAGCTGCAGATTCTGATGAAATGTTTACAAACCCAACGCCTTCTCCACCAAAAACACTTTGAAATTGAGTACGCACATCTTGCACAATAAGGTCACCATCTGTCATAGAATCACCAAAATAGGCAATTCGGGCTTTTCCTTTTTTATTGGTTTCTAATTGATACAATTTTTCAAAAAAGGGAATTAGGTATTGATATCCTTTGTATTGTTCGAATTTTTCACTTGAAAATTTAATTCCTAACGGATTTGAAACAAAAGAAATGGTTTTGTTTGTTAAAGTGTCTTCTTCAGAAAGATTTCCGGCTTCAGCTACAGCCTCTAACATCAAACTATCCACTACAATATTTTTGCTATTTGTTGAAGCGTCTGGAAATAATTTTTTAGGCAAAAACGATTTAAACCCAATAAAAGACACAATTGCAATTACTACAATTAGCCAGGATTGAAAAAAATAAGACTTGTTTTGTTTCACTTTAATTATTTATATTATTTCAAAATTCGTTAATCAAAATTCGTTGTTCAACATTTTTAAACTTGGAACAATCAATTTAGTATATTGACTTCGAGTGCCTCAGTTAACACGAGTGCCTCAGTTAACACGAGAAATTCAACCAGTATGTTGACTTCGAGAACCTCAGTCAACAACTAAGCTCAGTCAACATTTAACCTCAACCAATAAACGACAACTGAGTCAGTCGAAAACGTTTATCAAATCAATAGAAAACGGTAACTGAGGCTCTCGAAGTTACATTCTCTCAGGAACGCTAATTCCTAATAATCCGAAAGCATTTTTAATTACTTGGCTTACAGATTTTGACAGTTGTACTCTAAATACTTTTTTGTCTAAATTATCTTCTCCTAAAATCGACACGTTTTGATAAAACGAATTAAATTCTTTAACCAAATCGTATGTATAATTCGCAACTAATGCTGGGCTATGATTTTCTGCAGCGCTTTGAATTACTTCAGGAAATAATTGTACTTGTTTTATTAATTCTTTTTCTTTTTCGTGTAATTCCAAAAGTTTTGATTCGGAACTATAATCGAAAGTTGCTTTTCTTAAAATCGATTGAATACGAGCATAAGTATATTGAATAAAAGGCCCCGTATTTCCATTAAAATCTACCGATTCTTCTGGATTAAACATCATTTGTTTTTTCGGATCTACTTTTAACATATAATATTTTAAAGCACCCAAACCTATGGTTTTATACAAACTTGCTTTTTCTTCTTCAGAATAACCATCTAATTTTCCTAAATCTTCAGAAATTTGTTGTGCTGTTGTAGTCATTTCTGCCATTAAATCGTCTGCATCAACAACAGTTCCTTCACGTGATTTCATTTTTCCAGAAGGTAATTCTACCATTCCGTATGATAAATGGAATAAATTTTCAGCCCATTCGTATCCTAATTTTTTAAGAATTAAGAACAATACTTTAAAATGATAATCTTGCTCATTTCCAACGGTATAAACCATTCCACCAATGTCTGAAAAATCTCTAACTCGTTGAATTGCCGTTCCGATATCTTGTGTCATATAAACAGAAGTTCCATCTGAACGCAATACAATTTTTTCGTCTAAGCCATCAGCCGTTAAATCAATCCAAACTGAACCATCTTCTTTTTTAAAGAAAACACCACGACTTAAACCTTCTTCCACAACATCTTTTCCTAACAAATAGGTATTACTTTCGTAATAATAACTGTCGAAATCTACTCCCAAATTTGTATACGTTACGGAAAATCCATCGTACACCCATTGGTTCATCGTTTTCCAAAGTTCAATAACTTCTGGTTTCCCATTTTCCCAATCTAAAAGCATTTGTTGGGCTTCTAAAATAAGTGGCGCTTGTTTTTTTGCTTCTTCCTCTGTTTTTCCTTGCGACATCAAAGCAGCAATTTCAACTTTATAAGCTTTATCAAATTTCACATAAAAATTACCCACTAATTTATCGCCTTTTAAACCAGTTGAATCTGGTGTTTGTCCGTTTCCGAATTTTTGCCAAGCCAACATCGATTTACAAATATGAATACCTCTGTCGTTAATAATTTGTGTTTTATATACTTTTTTACCAGATGCTTTTATAATTTCAGCAACAGAATAACCCAATAAGTTGTTTCTAATATGACCTAAATGCAAGGGTTTGTTTGTATTTGGTGAAGAATATTCTACCATTACTGCTTTTTGTCCTTCCGTAGGCGTTACAAAGCCATACGAATTATCATTTTTTATGCTATTGAAATAAGAAATATAATATTCATCTGAAATTACTAAATTTAAAAAACCTGCAACTACATTAAATTTTGATACCTCAGCAACGTTTTCTACTAAATACTCACCTATTTTAGTTCCTATTTCTACAGGATTTCCTTTAATCTGTTTTACCAACGGAAAAACGACCATAGTAATATCGCCTTCAAAATCTTTCTTAGTAGATTGAAATTCAACTTTTTCAATGGAAATTTGAAACAGTTGCGCTACAGCATTTTTTATAGGTTCGAAAAGAATTTCTTGTAATAACATCATCGTATTTTTAATAGCGTGCAAAGATAGAATTTTTAACCAATTGAAAAGTTCATTTGTAACAAAAATGCACAAATTTTGTCTAATGTACAAAATTCATATTCTACGTCGTAATTTCTCTTCCATTTTTTGAGAAATAATTGAGCTAATTTATTTGCACAAAACATTAAAAAAATTATGAGATTAAAACACATTTTCAGCGCCTTATTAGTTGTATTTTCAACTTTAACTTTAGTAGCTCAACAAAACAATCCTGGAATTATTAGAGGGAAAATCATTGATAAAACGTCAAACGAACCTGTTGGATATTCTACCGTTAGCATATTAGAAGGTCAAAAACCTATAGCCGCCATTTCAACTAAAGAAGACGGAAGCTTTGAAATAAAAAATTTAGAATTGAAAAGCTATATTTTAAAAGTCAACTTTATAGGATATAAGGACGCGTCAAGAACGATTACTTTATCGGAAGAAAATAAAGAAATTAACCTTGGAAATATTACTTTAGAATCCAATGCGAATACTATTGAAACCGTATCTATTGTAAAAGAACGCTCCACTATTGAACAAAAAGCAGACAGAAAAGTTGTGACTATTGGTAAAGATTTAATTGCATCTGGAACTACTGCATCGGAAATTTTTAATAACATTCCAACTGTAAGTATTGATCCACAAACCAAGGAATTAAGTTTACGTGGCAATAGCAATGTTAGAGTGTTAATTGACGGAAAACCAACCAATATTGATGCAGGACAATTATTGCAACAAATCCCATCAGCTTCCATAAAACAAGTAGAATTAATAACCAACCCATCTTCTAAATACAATCCGGAAGGAAATAGCGGAATTATTAATATTATTTTAAATAAAAACACACAAAATGGATTTAACGGAAGTATAACTACTGGGTATACATTTGGAATTACACCAAAAACAAATCAGTCGTTAAATTTGAATTATAAAGTAGGAAAAGTTAATTTTTATACGAATTATGGCTTCAATCACGGAAGAAATAGAAGCTTTGGTTTTGTAGAAGCAGACCGTCCGAATTTAGAAAACAGACAAGATTTCAATTTCGCCAATACCAACACGTCGCATTTGGCAAAAATTGGTATAGATTATTATATTAATGATAATAATACTTTATCGTTTTTTACCAACTGGAATGTTGCAGATGGAAAAGGAAATTCAAATACAAATATAAATTATTACAATAATACTACGTTTGCAGACGAACTTCAAACCATTACAAATAATAGCGGAAATATTACACAAACTTATGATTTAAACTACAAACATAACTTCAAGAAAAAAGGTGAATTAATTGAATTTCAAGCAAATTATGCCAAGACTTCAAGTGAAGATATTTCCTATTTTAGAAACAATGGCGTATTAAGATTGAATGACATAGACAGCAAAACGAATTATGCCCAGTTTAATATTGATTATACGAATCCAATAGACGAAAACTCAAAAATTGAAATGGGTTTTGAAAGTAGAATTCAAGATGGGCAAAACAATTTCTATAATGAATCGCTGGCATTTTATGGTACTAATCCGTTTACTTTTAACAGAAACATTCACGCGATTTATACCAACTACAGTAAATCATTTGGCAAATTTAGCGCCCAAGTTGGCGTTAGAATCGAAGAATATACTTTAGATGCGAAATTTGAAAGAAATGAAAGAAATCCAAATTATTTTGAATCCACTTCGGTTGCAGATGAAATATTTACAGCGTATCCATCAGCTTACTTGTCTTATAAATTAGATGATAATAATACTTTTAATTTAAACTATACCCGAAGAGTAGATCGCCCGAGTATTGGACAAATAAATCCTATTAGAGAATGGACCACACCTTTGTTAGAATCAAGAGGAAATCCTGCTTTAGAACCACAATTCACGAATTCATTCGAAATTAATCATACTAAAATTTTTAGTTTAGGAAGTGTAACTTCTGCGGTATTTTACCGATTAATTAATGCTGAAATTTCGAGAGTTATTTTCCCAAATCCATTGAACAACATTCAAAATATTATGTCGTTTGATAATTTTGACAACAACAGTCAATTGGGTGCAGAAATTAATGCCAATTTAAAATTAACAAAATGGTGGTCCACCAACGCAAGTGCAGATGTGTATTACAAAACCGTGCGTGGAACTGTTACAAACATCAACACCAACTTACCAGAAAATAAAGAAATAAATGTAACCACTTTTAATACGCGATTAAACAACACATTTACCGCTACAAAAAAATTACGATTTAATTTATTTGGAATGTACAGAAGTCGCGATTTAGGCTTGCAATATTTAAGAACACCAATGTATCGAGTAGATTTTGGTGCAAATTATAGTGTTTTAGAAGGAAAAGGAACCCTTTCCGCAAGAATGAATGATATGTTTAGAACCCAATTTTTCGGATTCAATGGAAACATTCCTTTCCGTCAAGATGGAGAATTTAGATTTGAAAGCCGAACCTTTTATGTAGGTTTCAATTATAATTTTGGAAGTGGTAAAAACAAAGAACTACAACGCAAGCAACGTGAGAAAAACGAAACCCAAGGTGGGGGAATGTTTTAGATTTAGGGTTTAAGGCATTAGGCATTAGGCATTAGGCAAAAATAAAAAAAGCGTTCAGAATTTCTGAACGTTTTTTTTATTATCTATTTTCTACAATCTAATGTCTATAATCTACTATCTATACTCTAAAAAAATTACCATCTAATAATCACACTTCCCCAAGTAAAACCAGAACCAAATGCAGCTAAAACAACTACATCACCACTTTTAATTTTACCTTTTTCCCAAGCTTCTGTTAAAGCAATAGGAATAGATGCGGCGGTCGTATTTCCATAATTCATTATGTTGTTGTACACTTGATCATCAGATAATTTAAATTTCTGCTGAATGAACTGTGAAATCCTTAGATTCGCTTGGTGCGGTACTAATAAATCAATATCTGAAACTTGTAAATCATTGGCTTGTAAACCTTCATTAATGACTTCACTAAAACGAACTACCGCATTTTTAAATACAAATTGCCCATTCATATAAGGAAAATAACTTTCATCATTTGGATCATTATCTGCAATAATATCAGTAACCCAGCGTTTTCCCATTCCTGGTGCAATAAGAGCTAATTCTTCTGCGTGTTGTCCTTCGGAATGTAAATGAGTTGATAAAATTCCTTTATTCAAATCTTCTTCTCTGGAAAGTACGGCTGCTCCTGCTCCATCACCAAAAATCACTGAAACACCTCTGCCTTTATCAGACATATCTAATCCGGTGGAGTGCACTTCGGAACCAATTACTAAAATATTTTTATACATTCCTGTCTTGATATATTGATCAGCAATTGAAATGGCATACACAAATCCAGAACATTGATTTCTAACATCTAATGCACCTACTGTTTTTAAACCCAAATCACGCTGCACTAACACACCAGGTCCTGGAAAATAATAATCTGGTGAAAGTGTGGCAAAAATTACAAAATCAATATCTTCTTTAGCAACATTTGCCCGTTGTATGGCTATTTCTGCAGCTTTTACACCCATAGAAGTAGTGGTGTCTTCACCTCTAATAATATGACGACGCTCTTTAATTCCTGTTCTTTCCTGAATCCATTCGTCATTGGTATCCATTATTTTGGATAAATCATCATTTGTTACAATGTTTTCTGGCACATAATAACCTAAGCCCGATATTTTTGAGTGGTACATTTTATTAGATTTATTAAGCAAATTTAAGAAAAAAATGCTATAATTTATTATTTATATTGTCGCAATTATTCCTTAATTTTAAGATTGATGATACTGTGTTTCTCAATTTTAAATTCTGATTCAAAAAACACAAATTGATTGTTCCATTTTGCTTCAATTAAATAATATTTCCCTTTAAAATAGGTAGACACTACCTCAACTTGAATGTCAGATTTTTTTATAATTTGCAATTGATTGGGATAAATTAACTGCATTTTTCCATTTATTTCAATTTCATTTACCTCACCAAATAAAGCCGCTGTATATTGAGATTTTGGATGGTTATATAATTCAAAAGGGGTTGCTTTTTCTAAAATAGTAGTGTCTTTTAAAACAATAACCTCATCTGAAAATGACAACACATCATTAATATCGTGACTTGCAACAAGAGTTGTAATTTGTTTATTTTTTAGATATTGAAATATTTTTCTTCTTAATTTGTTTTTTCTGAAATTATCTATGTGCGAAAATGGCTCGTCTAAAAGTAACACTTCTGGTTCTTGTGCTAAAACTCTTGCCAACGCCACACGTTGCATCTGGCCGCCACTTAGAAACTTGGCTTTTACGTGCTTAAATTCAGACATTTCTACCAAATTTAAAAGTTCATCTATTCGATTTTGTTTTTCTTTTGGATAAAAATTAGATAAAAATTTCCCTACGTTTTCTCCTACTGTAATAAATGGCATTAAATCGAAATCTTGTGCTAAATATTTCATAAAAGGCATTCCTGGTACAAGATGAAATTTTGGACCTAAAACAGGTTCTGACTTCCAAGAAATATTACCTTCATCGCAGTCATATAATCCGTAAATTAATTTCAATAAAGTACTTTTTCCGCAACCACTTTCTCCAATAACGGCTAATTGTTGCCCTTCATCTAAAGTAAATGTTAGATTTTGTAAAATAATTTTTTCTTGATAAGAAAAAGTAGGAATGTTTACTTGAAGCATTTGCGAATAGTAAGAAAATAATTCTAAAAATAAAGTGTAAATATATTACTTTAAATGTAACCAAAAAAATATGATGTTTTTGATGAAATAAAAATGTCAATTTGTCAGCAAAAACAAAATTGGTACTTAATTTGACTATTCATAATCATTAATTTAATTAAAACAAACATCATATGACATCAGGAAAAATTAATGTTTCGGTGGAGAATATTTTCCCATTGATTAAAAAATTTTTGTACAGCGATCACGAGATTTTTCTACGTGAATTAATTTCTAACGGAACCGATGCCACTTTAAAATTAAAACATCTTACCAGCATTGGTGAAGCAAAAACGGAATACGGAAATCCGATTATAGAAATTAAAATTGATAAGGAAGGTAAAAAACTTCACATTATCGACCAAGGTATTGGTATGACTTCAGATGAAGTGGAAAAATACATCAACCAATTGGCGTTTTCAGGTGCAGAAGAATTCTTAAATAAATATGAAGAATCCGCCAAAGATTCTGGAATTATTGGACATTTTGGTTTAGGATTTTACTCTGCTTTTATGGTAGCGTCTAAAGTTGAAATTTTTACAAAATCATTTAAAGACGAGCCAGCTGCGCATTGGACTTGCGATGGAAGTCCTGAATTTACTTTAGAACCACATACTAAAACGGATAGAGGTACCGAAATTGTATTACATATTGCAGAGGATTCATTGGAGTTTTTAGAAGAATATAAAATCCGTGAGTTACTTACTAAGTACAATAAATTTATGCCGATTCCAATAAAATTTGGAACTAAAAAAGAAGCATTGCCAAAACCAGATGATGCTGGAGACGATTATAAAGCGGAATATATTGATGTTGATAATTTCATAAACAATCCAAATCCAGCTTGGACGAAACAACCAAGTGAATTATCTGATGAAGATTATAAAAGCTTTTATAGAGAATTGTATCCTTCACAATTTGAAGAACCTTTATTTCACATTCATTTAAATGTAGATTATCCTTTTAATTTAACTGGGATTTTATATTTTCCAAAATTAGGTTCCGACTTACAAATTCAGAAAGACAAAATTCAACTATATCAAAATCAAGTTTTCGTAACGGATAATGTGGAAGGAATTGTACCCGAATTTTTATTAATGCTTAAAGGTGTGGTAGATTCGCCAGATATTCCTTTAAACGTTTCACGTTCTGGCCTACAAGCCGATAGTAATGTAAAGAAAATTTCAAATTACATTACTAGAAAAGTAGCTGATAAATTGAAATCGTTATTTAATGAAAATAGAGAAGATTTTGAAGCAAAATGGAGCGATATTAAAATTGTTTTGGAATACGGAATGCTTTCTGAGCCAAAATTTTATGAAAAATCGGGTGATTTTGTTTTATATCCTACAACAGAAAACAAATATTACACGTTAGCAGAATTAAAAGAAGCAACTAAAGATTTACAAACAGATAAAGATGGAAAATTAGTT
>NZ_JBIKJI010000094.1:0-8488 GCF_044361065.1 Flavobacterium sp. | reverse complement strand
CAACTAAAGTACCAATAATACCGAGTGATCCCATAAATAACCAATTGGCTTGATATCCATAAGTATCTATTAAAACCATTCCTATTTTTGCACTTAAAATATGCGCCAAACTATAACTCATAGCAAAAATAGCCATATAACGACCTTGATGATGTTTGGGTGCACGACTTAAAGCAAACGCATTTGAAAAAGGAAAATTAAACATTTCTGCAAACGTCATAAACAACATCATAATTAATAAAATGCCAGCCCAACTGTTAAGTAACATTAAAAACAAACTGATACTCATTAAAAAACAACCTAAAATAATCACCTTTAATTTGTCTTTTTTATGCTTTTCAATATAATTTACTATTGGCATTTCGAGGAAAAAGACCAAAACACCATTAAATGTTAATAGCAAACCTGTTTGTAGTTCGGTTAACCCGAATTGTTCTCTGTGATAAATTGGAATAGTTGTAAATAATTGAAAAAACATAATTCCTACAATTAAAGAAGTCGTTAAAAACAACCAATAAATTTTATCTTTAAAAACAGATTCTACTAATACTTCGCCAGGTTGATTTTTGTCTAAATAGGTCGATTTTTTCTTTTCTTTTACTTTAATCCAGAAAATTAAAATAGCAATTATACAAGTTAATCCGTCTACCCAAAACAATCCTTTGTAGCCAATACACATAATAATTAATCCGCCTAACGCAGGTCCGGCAGCAAATCCAAGATTAATGGCTAATCGCACTAAAGTTAAAGCTCTTGTTCTGTTTTCTGGTTTTGCATAGGCTCCTAACGAAACAAACATAGCCGGTCGGAACATATCTGAAACCGACATTATTAAAAACACACTCAAACATAATCCGTAAAAAGAAGTAACATATTGCAGTCCAAAAAACATAAACCCACTTACTAACAAACTGAATATCATTATTTTATAAAAACCTATAATGTCTGATAATTTTCCGCCCAACCAAGAACCCAACATAGAACCGAAGCCAAAAAAGACCATAATGGTACCAACTTGCGTTAAAGAAAAATGTAAATCTTCGTGTAAATATTTAGATAAAAATGGCAAAACCATTGTTCCTGCCCTATTAATAAATGTAACGAGGGTAAGAATCCATACTTCTCGTGAAAAACCTTGAAAGTTAGAAATGTAATTGCGAAACGCTTTTTGGATCATAATAAAGTATCTGCGACAAAATTAATCAAAAATAGTTACCAAAATGTAGTATTTTTGCAAAAAGAAATTTAATGAAATTTGTAAATTTACATACTCATTTTAATACCAATTCGGATTCGATATTGGAAATAGTAAATCAATATCCAAATGAATTTATAGATGCTATTCCGCACTATTCTATCGGGATTCACCCTTGGTATATTTCTGATGAACGTTTAAGTGAAGATTTAAATTTTTTAAAAAACAAACTTCAATTAAACGAATGTATTGCATTAGGCGAATGCGGTTTAGACAAACGAATCGAAAAGAAAATGGACTTGCAAATTGACGTTTTCGAATCGCAATTATCCCTTTTAAATGAAGTGGAAAAACCTGTTATTTTACATTGTGTAGCGGCATTTGATGAAGTGATTTCTTGTAAAAAAAATAGTTTAATACAATCTCCTTACATCATACACGGATTTTCAAAAAATATTCCGTTGGCGAAACAACTTTTAAATCAAGATTTTTATTTGTCATTTGGAAAATATTTACTTCGAAATCCAGAAATGGAAACGGTTTTTAAATATGTTCCAAACGATAAAATTTTCTTAGAAACCGATACAATTTCGGAAAGTTTAGAAGAAGTTTATACTTTTGCAGCAAAATGTAAAAATATTTCTGTAGAAGAAATGAAAGAAATAGTATGGAACAATTACCAAACTGTTTTCAATAAATAGAAATAAATTATGGCAAAGTGGCAAGAAAGAGCAGCATTATTATTTAAAGAAGAAGGGTTAAATAAATTAAAAAATTCTAACGTATTAGTTGTTGGTTTAGGTGGCGTGGGATCATTTGCGGCTGAATTTTTAGTTCGTGCAGGTGTGGGTCAACTTACAATTGTAGATGGCGATACCGTAGATATTACAAATATTAACAGACAATTACCTGCTTTACATAGTACCATTGGCCAACCAAAAGTTAAAATTGTTGGCGATAGATTAATGGACATTAATCCTGAACTGAACTTAATACGCATTGAAGAATTTTTATCACCAGAACGTGCTTCAGAAATTGTAACTACTGAATTTGATTATGTATTAGATTGTATTGATAGTTTAACGCCAAAAATCAACCTTTTAGTTGCTGCTAAACGCAAAAAGATTAAAGTAATCAGCAATATGGGAGCAGGTGGGAAATTTGATGTTAATAAAGTTGTAGTTAGAGACATTAGCAAAACAGAAGTGTGTCCTTTAGCTAAAAATATTAGAAAAAGATTAAGAAAAGAAGGTATAAATAAAGGTGTGAAAGCGGTTTATTCCATTGAGCATCCAGATGCAACAAGTATTAAAACGACGGATGGTTCTAACTACAAGAAATCATTCTATGGCACTAATAGTTGGATGCCAGCACTTTTTGGTTTACACGCTGCGGAAACGGTTGTAAAACATTTGATTAAGGAATAAAACAATAAAACCTGACAGGTTTCAATAACCTGTCAGGTTTTATAATATTTAGAATCTGAAACAGTTCAGATTGACAAATATTGGTTTTTATTTTGCCAAATACGCTTGAACGTTATTAAAAATGCGTTCCTCAATATTTGTAATGTCGCTTTTTACGAATTTTTCTCCTAAAATATTTTCGAATAATTCTATATATCTATCTGAAACGGTAGCGATATATTCTGTAGTCATTTCTGGAATTTGTTGTCCTTCTTTACCTTGAAATCCATTTTCAATTAACCAACGACGTACAAATTCTTTAGACAATTGTTTTTGTTCTTCGTTATTATTTTGTCTTTCTTGATATCCTTCCGCATAAAAATAACGAGAGGAATCTGGCGTATGAATTTCGTCAATTAAAACAATTTTTCCGTCTTTAGTTTTTCCAAATTCGTATTTTGTATCCACTAAAATTAATCCTCTTGAAGCGGCTATTTCTGTACCTCTTTGGTATAAATCTCTTGTGTATTTTTCTAACACTAAGTAATCTTCTTCAGTCACAATTCCATTAGCTAATATGGCTTCACGAGAAATGTCTTCATCGTGTGAACCATTATCCGCTTTCGTTGTTGGCGTAATAATTGGTGTAGGAAATTTGTCATTTTCTTTTAAACCTTCTGGCATTGTAACACCACAAATCGTTCTTTTTCCTAAAGCATATTCACGAGCAGCGTGTCCAGATAAATAGCCACGAATTACCATTTCTACTTTAAAAGGTTCGCATAAATGACCTACAGCTACATTTGGATCTGGAGTGGCAATTAACCAATTTGGTACAATATCTTCTGTTAATTGCATAAATTTTGTAGCAATTTGATTTAATATTTGCCCTTTATAAGGAATACCTTTAGGCAAAACTACATCAAAAGCAGAAAGTCTGTCTGTAGCAATCATAACTAATAAATCGTCATTGATGTTGTACACTTCTCTAACTTTTCCTCTGTAAACGGATTTTTGACCTGTGAAATTAAAATTTGTAGTTGTAATAGTGCTCATATAGTGTGTTGTTGTTTTGTTTTGCAAAAGTAGTTTTAAAATCATTTTTTAACAAAAAAAGAGGCGTTTATTTTAACACCTCTTTTAAAATTAATCTGTATTTTCAATACTTTTATAAGCATTAATAACTGCTTTTACCAATCGGTGTCGAACAATATCCTTATCATCAAGATATAAAATTCCAATGCCGTCAACATCTTTTAGAACCAAAATAGCTTCTTTTAATCCAGAAATGGTTCTTCTGGGCAAATCTACTTGTCCTGGATCTCCAGTTATGATAAATTTAGCATTTTTTCCCATCCTTGTTAAAAACATTTTCATTTGAGAATGCGTTGTGTTTTGTGCTTCATCTAAAATAACAAAGGCATTATCTAAAGTTCTACCACGCATAAATGCCAATGGTGCAATTTGAATAATTCCTTTTAATATATAATCTTCAAGGGTTTGTGGCGGTAACATATCGCGTAACGCATCATATAATGGCTGCATATACGGATCTAATTTTTCCTTCATATCACCAGGAAGAAACCCTAAATTTTCTCCAGCTTCAACTGCTGGCCGCGTTAAAATAATTCGTTTTACCCGTTTTTCTTTTAGCGCTTTAACAGCAAGTGCTACACCTGTATAGGTTTTTCCAGTTCCGGCTGGACCTACTGCAAAAACCATATCGTTTTTAGCTACAAAATCAACTAATTTTTGCTGATTGGGAGTTATAGCTTTAATTAACTTCCCTCCTAACCCGTGAACTAAAATTTGATCTCCAGCAGGCATCTCACCTGTTTGTTGAGCATCACCTTCAATAACACGCATAATTACGTTGTCATCAATAGTGTTGAAACGAGTAAAATGAGTCATCAAACGTCGAAAACGTTTTTCAAATTCATCTAACACTTCCGCTTCTCCAAACGCTTTTAAAATAGTGCCTCTTGCTACAATTTTCAATTTAGGATAGTACTTTTTAATGGTTTCTAAATGACTATCGTGTGCGCCCCAAAAATCTTTAGGTGCAATGTTTTCCAATTCAATAATTCTTTCGTTCAAAGGCTATAATTTTAAATTGTTTTTATTCTGTAAAAAAAAGAGTAATTTTGTAACATTCAAATATAACAAAAACAAGCTTTCCATAATAAATAAGTTATAAACAATACAATGTCAATAATTACGCTTACTACAGATTTTGGTTTAAAAGATCATTTTGCGGGAATTTTTAAGGGTAAGATATATTCATTATTACCTGAGACAAATATTGTAGACCTTTCACATAGTATAGATAAATTTAATGTTTTAGAAGCCAGTTATTTATTATCCGTTTCTTATTCGCATTTTCCAAAAGGAACAGTGCATATTGTTGCAGTAGATGCTTCCAGAAATGCAGATACCAAACATATTGCAATGTTGTTCGATGGGCATTATTTTATTGGTGCCGATAATGGAATTTTTGGCGGTTTAATAAACAAACGAAATCCAGATAAAATTGTTCAAATTACTATTCACGACCGATTGATTGATGGTTCGAGCGATTTAGACGTATTTGCAACTGTTGCTACTCATTTAGCAAAAGGTGGCGAAATGACGGTAATTGGTTCACCAGTAACGGAAATTAAGAAACGGAATATGTTAGTTCCTATTTTGGATCAAAACTTAAATTCTATTCGCGGACATATTGTCTATATTGATGATTTTGGGAATTGTGTTACGAATATTTCAAAAAAATACATCGAAGAAATTGCAAAAGGCAGACAATATTCGGTTCGCTTTTCTGTTTACACTATAAAAAGAGTCAAAAATAACTATGCCGATTTTAAAAACAACACTACTGCTGATTTAAATGCAATGGCTGGAAACGAAATAGCAATTTTTAATGAAAATGACTTCTTAGAAATTGCCGTTTACAGAAGCAATCCTAAACGTTCTGGTTCTGCGCATACCTTATTGGGGTTAAAAATACAGGATGCTGTTATTGTGGAATTTGAATCTTAGGTTTTAGGTGTTGGGTAAAAGGTTTTGGGTTTTGGGTTTTGGAATTTAACTATTGGAATTTAAATAATATATATGTTAGTACGAATTGTGAAACTTACCTTTCAAGCAGATAAAATAGCCGCTTTTTTAAACAATTTTAATGAAATTAAACATCAAATAAGAAGCTTTGAAGGCAATGAATTTTTAGAATTGTATCAAGACAAACAAGATGCACGCATTTTTTTTACTTACAGTTATTGGAAAGATGAAGCCGCATTAGAAAAATACAGACAATCCGAATTATTTAATGAGGTTTGGAGTTACACTAAAACACTTTTCGCAGACAAACCGGAAGCGTGGAGTGTGGATAAATTGGCTTCTTTAGTATAAAAAGTTAAAGAGCCACGAATTCACTAATTTTAAAATTTACAAATTGCAATCATTTGTATCGACTTTGTCGATAATTAATTCGAATAAAATTTAAATTATCAAAGAACATTCGAAAATTCGTGGCAAAAAATAAAATACAATCAATCATATTTAAATTAAAGTTTCAAGATTCAAGTTTATAAATTACTTTTGTCAATATAAAACAAGCATAATATATGAAAGCAGTATTGCTACGTGAAATAAAATCCTTTTTTGGTTCGCCAATCGGCTATTTAGTTATTGCTATTTTTCTGTTATTAAACGGATTATTCCTTTGGGTTTTTGATGGAGATTTTAATATTTTAAATTCTGGATATGCGGATATGAGTCCGTTTTTTAAGTTAGCTCCTTGGATACTTATTTTCTTAATTCCAGCAGTAACTATGAAAAGTTTCTCGGATGAAAAAAAACAAGGAACTTTAGAAATTTTATTCACCAAACCATTAGGCCTTTGGGAAATAGTTAATGGTAAATTTCTTGGTGCTTTTATATTAATTTTAATTGCAATCGTTCCTACCCTTTTTTATGTGTTTATAGTTTCAAGTTTTACAGCAGCTCAAAATAGTTTCGATTATGGAAGTACCATAGGTTCGTATTTCGGATTGTTATTCTTAATTGGTGCTTACACTTCTATTGGTGTTTTCACTTCTACCCTTTCAGACAATCAAATAGTAGCTTTTATAATAGCCGTTTTCTTATGTTTTTTCTTTTATTTTGGGTTTGACGGATTATCTAATTTGTTTGGGAATTTCAGTGGAATTATCAAAACATTTGGAATGGATTTTCACTTTAAAAGTATGAGTCGTGGTGTATTAGATACTCGTGATATTATTTATTTTATAAGTATCACTATTTTATTTTTAGCTGGAACTGTTTATCAACTTAAATCGCTTAAATGGTAATGAAAAACGTTCAAAAAAATAGTTTAAAGAAATTAGGGTTTTTAGCGATTGGTTTATTTATTTTAAACTTTGCGAGTTACTACATTTACAAACGTTTCGATGTAACGCAAGACAAAAGATATACACTTTCTGAAACCACAAAAAAAATTATTGACAAAGTAGATTCGCCATTAATTATTGATGTTTTTTTAGAAGGCAATTTTCCTGCCGATTTTAAGAAACTTCAAACGGAAACGCGACAATTATTAGAAGAATTTTCAGCCTATAATTCAAACATTACGTTTCAATTTGTAAATCCCATTGAAAAAGAAGAAGAACGCGTGGAAGTAATGAAAAAATTCTTTGAAAAAGGATTAACACCTATAAACGTAACCGTTGAAGAAAAAGGAAAACAAACTCAAGAAGTAGTTTTTCCTTGGGCTTTAGCCAATTATGGTGATAAAGGTGCAAAAGTACAATTATTGAAAAATTTAATGGGCGCTTCAACGGAGAAAAAAGTTGAAAGTTCCGTACAACACTTAGAATATGCATTTGCGGAAGCCATTCATAAAATTTCGAATGAAAAGCAACGTAAAATTGCAGTTATTAAAGGAAATGGCGAGTTAGAAGACATTCAAATTGCCGATTTTTTAAAAACCATAAGAGATAATTATTATATAGGTCCAATTACTTTAGATTCGGTAGCTACACAACCAAGCGAAACATTAAAAGCGTTAAACATATATGATTTAGCCGTTATCGCAAAACCACGAGAAAAGTTTACAGAAGCAGAAAAACAAGTGTTAGATCAATTTATAATGAAAGGTGGAAAAACACTTTGGTTAGTTGATGGTACAACAGCTGAAATGGAAAATTTGTACAATGAAACTGGTACAACTTTAGCCGGAATAAACGATTTAAACTTAACCGATATGTTCTTTAAATACGGATTTAGAATTAGTCCGCAATTAATTAAAGACGAATATGGTACTCCTATAAAATTAGCCTCTGGTAATGAAGGAAGTGAAACTCAAATGGAAACCTACAATTGGAAAATGGCACCATTTATTTATCCTGCTTCAAAAAAACATCCGATTGTAAAAAATACGGATGGCGTAAAATTCGACTTTTGTTCGCCAATTGAACTTTTAAAATCATCGCATTCAACAACCATTTTATTGGAAAGTTCTCCTTATTCTAAAACTATTGGAATACCAACTGTGGTATCTTTAGATATGATTTCAGAAGAAACAACACCTAAAGATTATCCAAATGGCGGACTAATTCCAGTAGCCGTTTTATTAGAAGGCTCATTCACATCAATGTATAACAATCGTGTGTTGCCTTTTAAAGATGGGAAATTTTTATCTAAAAGTGCTCCAACAAAAATGATAGTAATTTCTGATGGTGATGTGATTAAAAATCAAATTGACAAAGGCGCACCTATTGAATTAGGATATGATAAATACACCAGTCAATATTTCGGAAACAAAGAATTTATACTAAATAGCGTAAATTATTTATTAGACGATAACGGACTTATTAACATTAGAAGTAAAGAT
>NZ_JBIKJI010000093.1:0-8538 GCF_044361065.1 Flavobacterium sp. | reverse complement strand
ACCCTGAAGTCTTTTAACAAAACTATGCTGAAAAAATCTAACATAAATGTTTCTGTTTTTATTATAAAATTGGGGAGATTTTATAATATGCAATTTGGGTGCAAAAACATTTGTCAAATATAAATATATTAAATGAAACTTTTTTGTAGAATGATTCCTACAAAATCGCGTAGACTTTTTAATAAAAAACACTATAATTTTCGTATATTTGAGTAACTAAATACTTCAAAATATGTTAAATCAAATATACGAAACGTGTGAATTCATCAAAGCAAAAACAAATTTCACACCAGAATACGGAGTAGTTTTAGGATCTGGCTTAGGGGGTTTTGCCGAAGATATTGCTATTGAATTCACCATACCTTATTCGGAGATACCAAATTTTCCAACCTCAACTGTTGCTGGCCATAAAGGTGCTTTACTTTTTGGAACTATTGGAACTAAGAAAGTAATCGCAATGCAAGGCCGTTTTCATTATTACGAAGGACATACGATGAAAGAAGTTACATTTCCAATTCGGGTAATGAAATATTTGGGAGTTTCTAAATTAATTGTTTCTAATGCTTCCGGAGGCGTAAATTCAAAATTTAAAGTAGGCTCAATTGTTTTTATTACAAATCATATTAATATGTTGCCTGAACATCCTTTACGAGGAATAAACGATGACAGATTAGGACCAAGATTTGTAAATATGAGTGAACCATACAGCCACCATATGATTGCAAAAGTTAAGGAAATTGCTAATGAAAAAAACATTCAAGTAGAAGAAGGTGTATACGTTGCACTACAAGGTCCAACGTATGAAACCCTTTCCGAATATAAAATGATAAAAAACATTGGTGGCGATTGCGTAGGAATGAGCACTGTTCCTGAAGTAATCGTTGCACGACATATGGATATGGAAACGTTTGGGATTTCAGTTATTACCGATATGGGAAATGAAGAAAATATGGAAAGTGTATCACACGAAGAAGTACTAAAAGCAGCCAAAAATGCCGAACCTCAAATTAGAACGTTAATTAAAGAATTAATTTGTTCTTACACGTAATTGGATTTCTAAATCTATTTTTATTTCAAATTAACATTACGTTCTTCGTATGATATTTATCATAAATATTTAGCGTGAATACCCATAATTTTGTGATAAATTCATAAAGTTATGTCGTCATTGATACAAAAATATAATGTGCCTGGTCCCAGATATACCAGTTATCCAACAGTTCCATTTTGGGAAGAAGAAGCGTTTTTAGAAAAAAAATGGATTCAAAATCTAACAGAAACGTTTAAAATTTCTAATCAAAAAGAAGGTATTAGCCTATATATTCATTTGCCTTTTTGTGAAAGTTTATGTACTTTTTGTGGTTGTAACAAACGAATTACTAAACGTCACGAAGTAGAATTGCCTTATATACAAGCCGTAATAAAAGAATGGCGCTTGTATTGCAATTTATTTTCAAGAAAACCCAATATAAAAGAGATTCATTTGGGAGGCGGAACGCCAACTTTTTTTTCTACAGAAAATTTAACTTTATTACTTGAAGGCATATTTGAAACAGCAAACAAAGCAGAAAGCTATATTTTTAGTTTTGAAGGACATCCCAACAATACTACAAAAGAACATTTGCAAACTTTGTATAATTTAGGTTTCCGAAGAGTCAGTTTTGGCGTACAAGATTATAGCCCAAAAGTTCAAGCAGCAATTCATAGAGTACAATCTTTTCATAATGTATCGAAAGTAACTTTGTTAGCAAAAGAAATAGGTTATACTTCTATAGGTCACGATTTAATTTACGGATTACCTTTTCAAACACTTCAGGATATTGAAGACACAATATTAAAAACAAAATCGCTTTTGCCAGATAGAATTTCATTTTATAGTTATGCGCACGTGCCTTGGTTAAAAGGAAATGGGCAACGTGGATTTCAAGATGAAGACATTCCGCAAAATGATACGAAAAGACAATTATATGAGTTAGGTAAGAAAATGTTACTTGAAATGGGTTACGTTGAAATCGGTATGGATCATTTTACTTTACTTACTGACGAAATGTATTTGGCATTTAAAAACAAAACACTACATCGAAATTTTATGGGATATACCGCTTCGAAAACGGAACTAATGATTGGATTAGGTGTGTCATCAATTAGTGATAGTTGGAATAGTTTTGCACAAAATGAAAAATCGTTAGAAACGTATTATCAAAAAATTAATAGCAATAATCTACCTGTATTTAGAGGGCATCATTTAACTTCCGAAGATGTAGTAATTCGTCAGCATATATTAAACTTAATGTGCCATTTTGAAACCAATTGGGAAGATGAATCTACTTATTTTACAGAAATTTATGACGTTTTAGATTCACTTCACGAAATGCAGTTAGATGGATTACTATATATAGAAAACAAAAAACTAATTGTTACTGATTTAGGAAAAGCATTTGTGAGAAATATTTGTATGGCTTTCGATTTAAGATTAAAAAGAGCGGAGCCACAAACAGAATTATTTTCAATGACGGTTTAAAATTAATGGCAATTTACTTCTGACTGAATATGTAAATTCATTGAACTTGGAGAAACGTATGGGATATTTAATCCAAAACCTCTTACAATAAATAATATCCCAATAAAAATAATTACTATCGGAATGGCTTTTTGAAATTTAGTATAAAAAGTAAACGAAGTACTTTTAAATAAATTAACTACAACAGTCATTAATGGAATGGTGCCTAATCCAAATAAAATCATATAGAAACTTCCTAAAAAAATGTGATTCATAGCCATAGCGCCAAACAGAGCAACATATACCATTCCGCAAGGTAAATACCCATTAAAAAGTCCAATTAAAAATAACGATTTATAACTTTTGTTTTTAAATTGTAGTCCTAATTGCGTTTTAACAGTAGAAATTAGTTTGTATATGGGTTTTGAAAAATTATACTGGGCTAATTTTTTTTCAGGAATAATGGCAATTAAAATCATTAAAACACCCACTAAAATAGATAATTGTTGTTGAAATCCTGCAAAGAAAAAACCAGTACCTAAAACACCAAATAGCAAACCTAAAGAAGCATAAGCCACTACTCTACCGAGTTGATAGGTAGCAATTTGGCTCCATTTTTTAAATGAATTATTTTGATCTATTGGGAGCATCATAGCAATTGGCCCACACATACCAACACAGTGCAAACTACTTATAAACCCAAATATTAGCGCAGAATAAAGCATTTTTTTTATAATTCAAATCGTAAATTAAAAATAAACCGTTTCCTTATTTAAATAAGCAACCTCATCTACATTCCAATTTATAGATATTTCCCAAAGACCGCCAATCAATTTATGATTAGGTATGAGCATTATTGGACTTGATAAAGAAATTTTCATTTCAAAATCCAACTTTTGATTTGACGGTCTGTATAGGGAAATAGTTCCTTTTATTTTTTTATAATCAATATCTTCAGGAAAATATACTTGAATGCCTTCTGAAGTTTTTACTACTTTTAATTTTGTTTTTAAGGCGTTAGAAAGATTTTGACTTTCAATGTCGCTTTGCACTTTACTTTCTTGTTTATAGTAATCATCAGCTACTAATTCATTATCATATTTTGAATTTGATTGCACCAAAAACACAAAAAATAATATAAACGTCATAAAGCTTCCAAAGCCTATAACTACACCTGTTCCCCAGTTAAATTTCATAATTGTTTTATTTTATTTATATTTTTAATTAAATGTTCTTGGACCTAAGAAATTAGTGGTAATAGTTTCTATAACTTTATTTCCTTGATGTACTTCAATATTAATTTTTGTATTATCGGTTTCCAATAACACCAATGGAACTTCAACAAATAAAGTTCCTGTTGCAGCATTAGCTTTCTCAACGTGCAACGTTTCATTCCCAACTAATTTTAATGTTCCTTGTTTGGGATGAATCAACTTAAAAGTAATATTTTTTAAATTATCATTCGTTTTATTGATGATTCTGTACGTATATACATTACTAATGTTTTTTCCTTTTTCTTCGTACAACTGACCTGATAATCTTAAAATTTTCGTATCAACTTCTGTTCGCAATAAAATCATTGACACCATCACGGTCGTTAATATTACTAAAACAGCAATATATCCTTTCATCCTTGTGGTTAATTGGAATTTTTCCTTTTTTGAAATTTCTACTTCACTTGCATAACGAATTAATCCTTTAGGCAAATTCACATTCTCCATCATCAAATCACATTCGTCCATACAAGCCGTACAATTGGTACATTCTAATTGTGTACCGTGACGAATATCAATTCCAGTAGGACAAACATTTACACATTGATGACAATCAATACAATCACCAATTTTTTGTTCTTTTCGGTCTTCATTTTTCTTAAATTTAGCTCTTCCATTTTCACTTTCACCACGAACATAATCGTAAGCTACAACAATGGATTTATTGTCTAAAAGAACACCCTGCAACCTTCCGTAAGGACAGGCTATAATACAAACTTGTTCTCTAAACCAAGTAAAAACAAAATAAAAAATTCCTGTAAAAATGGATAATACTACTAATGTTTTTACATTACTTAGTGGCCCTTCAACAATCATCGCTTCAAGTGTATCGCTTCCAACTAAATATGCTAAAAACACATTGGCAATACCAAAAGAAATAATCAAAAACACAAACCATTTTAGTACGCGTTTTCTAATTTTTTCTGCGTTCCATTCTTGATTTTCTAATTTTATTTGAGCACCTCTGTCGCCATCTATCCAATATTCAATTCGTCTGAAAACCATTTCCATAAAAATAGTTTGCGGACAAAACCAACCACAAAATATTCGACCAAAAGCAACTGTAAACAACGTTAATCCAACTACACCTGTAATCATTAAAATTACGACCAAGTAAAAATCTTGAGGCCAAAAAGGCATTCCAAAAATATTGAATCGGCGATCTAATACATTAAATAATAAGAACTGATTGCCATTTATTTTAATAAACGGACTTGAAAGTAAAAACGTTAATAATACATAACTTAGTACCTTTCTTCTATCGTAATATTTTCCTTGTGGTTTCTTTGGAAAAATAAATTTTCTCTTTCCTTTTTCGTTTATAGTTCCAATGGAATCACGGAAACTATCGTCTTCAATATTTGACATTTATATTTGTATTTAGCATTCGGCTGAAACAAATTTGGGCACACTAATGAATCCAAACTGTTATTGTTTTTTTGCAATAGTATCGGTTACAATCAACTCGGCAGTGTTTGATTTTGCGGCTCCATCTTCATACCACACGTCACCTTCTGGTGCTTTTCCAACGGCTGGCTTAGTCCCTTGAAGCGATAAAACGTAACTTGCCACTTTTTGAATTTCTGTAGGTTTTAAACTTTCTTTCCAAGCTACCATTCCTTTTCCTGGACGACCACCTTCGGTAATTGTTTTAAATAAATTTTTAATTCCACCTCCTAAAATCCAGTTTTTATCTGTTAAATTAGGACCAATGGCTCCACCTCCATCAGCTTTATGACAAAGCACACAATTGGTTGTGAAAATTGCTTTTCCCTCTGCAACTGCAGCTGGCTCCGTAAGTAAAGTAACTTTTTCTTTATTCATTAAATCTGGAGCGGTTTTATTATATTCTTCTACTTGCTTTTCAGCTAAAGTATTGTCCATTACATATTCTTGATCTTGTGTGTAATCTCCAACTATATGAAAACGAAATAAATATACCAACGCAAACACAATAGTAGCATAAAACAAGCCAGTAAACCAAGGTGGCAAACCGTTATCTAATTCTTTAATTCCATCATAATCGTGATCTAATTGAATGTCTTTCTCATCTTCAATTGGTTTTAAAGCCGAAATTTTAAACATCCATTTTTTATACAACTCGGATTGTGTAAATGGTTTAGCTTTATCAATATCAAATTGCACTTTAGCTTCTTCTGATAATAATTGATACGACACATTGTCAACGGCATTCAGTATAACTTCTATTACTATAAAAATGAAAATTAATAATACGTGCATTAATGGCACTATTGGATATTTTACAAAAGCTGGACGGTCTCCAGAATCAATAAAATATTCTGATAAGGCAAAAACAATTAGGTAAAAAAACGGAAACCTAATGTAAACTGGAATATATTTTCTCATAATCTTGTTGTTTTATTTCTCGTTAAAAGGTAATTCACTCATAATTTTCACTTGTTCTTTACTATAAGACAAAGCGTACACTAAGTAGGAAATAAATATGATAAAGAAAATTACTAACGATATTATTGGATAAATTTCTACTCCATTAATTCCTTCTAAGTTGTGTTTTACAAATTTCAACATAGTCCTTATTTTTTTACTTTAATATCTGTTCCTAAACGTTGTAAATAAGCAATTAAAGCTACAATTTCTCTATCTTTCATTTGTACGAAAGTTTCACCTGTAATTTTTGCTTTTTCTTTACTTGCGGCATACGATTTAGAGAAATTTGGATCGGTTTCTAACCCTTTTTCAATTTCAGTAGCTTGTTTTTCAATACTAACAAAAGCATTTGCTATTTCAGCATCCGTATAAGGAACACCTAACGTTTTCATAACACTCATTTTCTTCTGAATGTCGTCGTGTTTCATTTTCTTGTTATCAAACATCCATTTATACGCTGGCATTATAGAGCCTGTTGTGGTTGCTTGTGGATTCCACATATGGCTAAAGTGCCAACTGTGTGGGTATTTTCCACCTACTCGCATTAAATCTGGACCTGTTCGTTTTGAACCCCATAAAAAAGGATGATCATACACATATTCTCCTGATTTAGAATATTCACCGTAACGTTTTACTTCGCTTCTAAATGGGCGAACCAGTTGAGAGTGGCAATTGTTACAACCTTCTCTGATATATAAATCCCTACCTTCTAATTCTAATGGTGTGTATGGTTTTACACTTGTAATCGTTGCTATGTTAGATTTTACAATTAACATAGGTACAATTTGAATTAATCCTCCAATTGAAACGGCAAGAACTGTAAGAATTGTAAATTGAACGGGTTTACGCTCTAACCAAGCGTGTAATTTTTCATTTCTCAATCTGCTTGATGCGATTACTGGTAGCGCAACTGCTTCTGCTTCTTCATCTGTAACAGCTGAACCTGCTTTTACTGTTTTAATTACGTTGTAAACTCCAACTAAAACACCTGCTAAATATAACACACCACCGATGGCACGCATAGCATACATTGGCATAATTTCAATAACGGTATCCATAAACTGACCGTACATTAAAGTGCCATCTTCATTAAACTGTTTCCACATTAATGACTGTACAAAACCAGCAACATACATTGGTAATGCGTATAAAATGATACCTAATGTACCAATCCAAAAATGAAAATTGGCTAATTTTTCTGAATATAGTTTTGTTTTAGTAATTCTTGGAATTATCCAATAAATCATACCAAATGTCATAAAACCATTCCAAGCTAATGCGCCAACGTGAACGTGAGCAACAATCCAATCTGTAAAGTGTGCAATCGCATTTACATTTTTAAGCGATAACATTGGTCCTTCAAAAGTAGCCATTCCGTAACCTGTAACTCCTACTACGAAGAATTTTAAAACCGCGTCGGTTCTAACTTTATCCCAAGCACCTCTTAATGTAAGTAACCCATTAATCATACCTCCCCAAGATGGAGCAATCAGCATAATTGAAAATACCACACCTAAATTTTGTGCCCAATCTGGCAATGTAGAATATAATAAATGGTGCGGACCTGCCCAAATGTATAAGAAAATTAAAGACCAAAAGTGGATAATTGATAATCTGTATGAATATACCGGTCTGTTAGCCGCTTTAGGTAAATAATAATACATTAATCCTAAAAATGGTGTCGTTAAGAAAAAAGCTACTGCATTATGACCATACCACCATTGCACTAATGCATCTTGAACGCCCGCATATACTGAATAACTTTTAGTTAATGAAACTGGTATTGCAATACTATTTACAATGTGTAATAAGGCAACTGCAACAAAAGTGGCGATGTAAAACCAAATAGCAACATAAATATGACGTTCTCTACGCTTAACAATAGTTCCAATCATATTAATACCAAATGCTACCCATACTAAAGCAATAGCAATATCAAAAGGCCATTCTAATTCGGCATATTCTTTTGAAGTAGTAATTCCCATTGGTAAAGTGATCGCCGCACCTAAAATAATAAGTTGCCAACCCCAAAAGTTAACCTGACTTAAAAAATCGCTATACATTCTGGCTTTTAGTAAACGTTGTAAAGAGTAATATACTCCTGCAAAAACGGCATTACCAACAAACGCAAAAATTACTGCATTGGTATGTAAAGGTCTTAATCTACCATAACTTAACCACGGAATACCGTCTGTTAAATTTGGAAAAAGATAAAATAAAGCCACAAGTAGTCCTACTGACATTCCGACTACTCCAAAAAGTAGCGATGCATAAATAAAATTACGAACGATTTTATTATCATAACGAAATTGTTGCATTTCCATAATTAATGTTTATTTAGTTTTAGTTTTTTTT
>NZ_JBIKJI010000091.1:0-8556 GCF_044361065.1 Flavobacterium sp. | reverse complement strand
GCTAAATATATATTGTTTTTTCCACTGAAACGTAGCGTATAAAAATCGGTATCTTCTAAAATTTTTGTCCACTTTTCTCCAAAATTAGTAGAATAATAAACACCTGTTGTACCACAAGTATATAGTACTTTACCACGACTATTTGGCATAAATTGCACACAAGATGCATATCCAAAAGCTTTATCTTTTGATACAATTTCCCAAGTTTTTCCGCCATCTTTAGTTATTGCTTTATTGATAGAATTATCTTTCTGATTTTCATAATTTCCGCCGACAATAATTCCTTTTCTTTTGTTATAAAAATCCATTGAAAAAGCACCTGTCATAGCTTGACCTTGTATAATTGGTGTTTCAAAAACCTGCCAAGAACTACCTTTATCTTCACTCATAAATAACCTGGATTTTATTCCTCCAGAAATAATATAAATAACGCCATCAACAATTTTTACATTGGTATCACTTGCCGCAAAAGCCGCTTCACCTTCAACTGTTTTTGGTAATAAATCACAAGATATTTTCTGCCAATTTTTTCCTGAGTTCTCAGTCAAAAGAATTGATAAGCAATCTTCTGTTGGATCTCCAATAACTATTCCTAATCCTGTTTTAGCATCTATAAACATACTGTCATAAAATACTTTTTCTCCAGTTTCAGTATAAATTAAATTTGAGGCAGCACTATTTCCAAAAGTATTTAATGCGAACATATTTGCTGGAGTTCCTGCATTTAAAACATATATGCTACTATTCGCATAGGCCATACTTCTAAAATCTGTAATTTCTTTCTGTAATTTTACGATTTTAGTTTCAGCTTCATTTTGAAAACTTATAAATCCTGCTTTACTATTTGTACCTCCAAACCAAACTCCGTTAATCGTAGGGTAAATAGCTCGAATAGAAAGAGAATCTAAAATAATATCTTTTCTTTCTAAAACTTTAAATGTTGATTTACAAGATAAAAAAACAAAAAACACAAACAAGGATAAATATTTCATAAACTACTTATTTTAGGCTAATATACAATTATTCAAAAAATGGCGACCTTTAAATAACTATATTTTTAGAAATATATTAGTTTAAAACGAGCTATTTATAGCGTGAATCAACGCTTTTTTGTTTTTAATTGTTATCTTTGCAGGCATTTTTATATATAATACATGAGATTTCATAGAAACATTAGTTTTGCAGTAATAGACGCCTTAATGGCAATTTTTAACGAAGGCGAATATGCTGATAAAGTGGTTGCCAGAGCCTTAAAATTAGATAAAAGATGGGGAAGCAGCGATAGAAAATTCGTAGCTGAAACCATTTATGATATTGTTAGATGGAAACGACTTTATGCTGAAATAGCTGAAATTAAAAAAGAACCATTTGACAGAGATAGTATCTGGAGAATGTTTGCAGTTTGGGCTACTTTAAAAGGATATACATTACCAGATTGGAAGTATTTTGAAGGTACACCAGTAAGAAGAATCAAAGGAAAATTTGATGAATTATCTAAAGATAGAAAGTTTAAAGAATCTATTCCTGATTGGATAGACGAAATAGGTGTTAAAGAATTAGGCGAAACAATTTGGTCTAAAGAAATTACTGCTCAAAATGAACCTGCGAAAGTTATTTTACGTACGAATACCATCAGAACAACAAAAGAAGCTTTAAAACAAGAATTACTTCAATTAGATATTCATACAAAAGTACTTCCTGATTATCCTGAAGCTTTAGAATTAGAGGAAAGAGCAAACGTATTTATGACAGACATTTTTAAAAATGGTTTGTTCGAAGTACAAGATGCCTCGTCTCAAATGGTAGCGCATATGTTAGACATTCAACCTGGAATGCGAGTAGTTGATACTTGTGCTGGTGCCGGTGGAAAAACATTACATATGGCTTGTTTAATGCAAAACAAAGGGCAAATTATTGCTATGGATTTGTATGAAAGTAAACTAAAACAATTAAAAATTCGTGCCAAACGAAATGGAATTCATAATATTGAATACCGCGTAATTGACACGACTAAAGTGATAAAAAAACTTCACGGTCAAGCCGATAGAGTACTTATTGATGCGCCTTGCAGTGGATTGGGCGTATTAAAAAGAAATCCAGATGCAAAATGGAAATTAAAACCCGAATTTATAGACAATATTCGTAAAGTTCAAGCGGAAGTTTTAGAAAGCTACGCTCCTATTGTAAAACCTGGAGGAAAATTAGTATATGCTACTTGTAGTGTGTTACCATCTGAAAACCAAGAACAAGTAAAAAAATTCTTAACTACAGAAATAGGTAAGAATTTTACATTTGTACAAGATAAAAAAGTTTTAGCTCACGAATCTGGATATGACGGATTTTATATGGCTTTATTAACAAGAAACAATTAAACCCCATAATATGAAGAAATACCAACTTTTACTTTTAGTTGCTCAGTTAAGCTTTGGGCAAGCTGGAGCACCAGCAAATCCTTATTATAATGGAATGAACTGGACATTAACAGGCATCAACTTAAAAAGTGCTTTAGCGACAAAAATTACAACAACACATACAATTACATTAACTTACGCGCAAGCTGAGCTAGCAATAGAGACTGTAGATTTAGATCCATCGGATGCAACAAATACAAATTTGTTATTACTTTATGGATTTAGCAACAATCTATGTCCAGCCTCATCATCTGATGATAAAGACCATAGAAGAAGAGATAAATCTTTAGAAGATGCAGGAACTGCTGACCCTTGTTTGTGGAATAAAGAACATACTTATGCAAGAGCATCTGGAGTTCCGGCGTTAGGAACATCTGGACCTGGAGCTGATGTTCATAATTTAAGAGCATGTGATAAGAAAAGAAATGCAGATAGAGATAATGACCGTTTTTTTGATGGCTCAGGAAATTCTTTTGAAAGTGGATTGTTATGGTATCCTGGAGATGAATGGAAAGGTGATGTTGCAAGGATGATGATGTATATGTATTTAAGATACGGAAGTCAATGTTTACCAACAAGTATTGCTCAATCAGGTATTCCTACTGTAACAAACGATAGTAATATGGTGCAGTTATTTTTAGAATGGAATGCTGAAGATCCTGTATCTCAATATGAAGATAATAGAAATAACTATCTTGGAAATACTTCAAACACTTATGCGCAAGGAAATAGAAATCCATTTATTGATAACCCTTATTTAGCAACAGTCATTTGGGGTGGACCTGCGGCTGAAAACAGATGGCCAACAGTATTTTTATCATCTGAAAGTTTCATAGCAGATTCAGCAGTTCAAATATACCCAAACCCAACAAATAATAATGAAATTGAAATTGCTACAGAAGAAAGCATTTCGAAACTTACTTTAATTAATGTTAATGGTCAAATAGTAAAAGAAGTTATTAAGCCAATATTTAACCAAAACACATATAAAATAAATAATTTACCACAAGGATTTTATTTTATACAAATTACCGCTGAAAAAGGAAATTTGACTAAAAAAATTATTGTGAACTAATTTAGTTTTTAAAATTATATTCTAAATCTCTAATTATTTTATAGTTAGAGATTTTTTATTTTAGAAATAAATAGGATATCAACTCTTTTCGGATATTATTAAGCGTACATTCGTAAAAAAAATATGTCCATTGAAATTAAGGTTGCAGCTGTAGAACAATTATTTAGAAAATTAGATTTAGAAATCAACTCACTTCAAACAGAAACCAAACTACATTGTAATTCAGGTTGCGGTAAATGTTGTACGAAATTGGATATAGAAGCTTCACCATTGGAATTTTTACCCTGGGCATTTCACATTTTTTTAAATGGCGATGCAGAAAAAGTATTAGCCGAATTAGAAATAAAAACTTCTACTATTTGCCATATATACAATCCCTTGACCTTGTTAGATAAAGTAAACGGAAGTTGTAGTAATTATCCCTATCGCGGATTAATATGTAGGTTATTTGGTTATGCAGCAACTAAAGACAAATACGGTCAGTTGCGTTTAGCCACTTGTAAAATTATTAAAACGGAACAAGTTAAAAATTTCGAAAATGCTTCCAATCTGATTCAAAATGGACTTCCTGTGCCTATATTTACGGATTACTATATGAATTTATCTCAAATCGATTATCATTTAGGAAATATTATTTTACCAATTAATAATGCATTAAAATATGCCATTGAAGAAGTGTTGCAATATTACGCCTATCGTCCTTTGCCGAATGGATTTAAAAACATTGCATAGCATTCATTACATTATTGCTGTGTATTGATTTGACAATTCTTTTTTAAAACGTAAATTCGCCAAAAAAAAGAATGTCAATTGAAAGAAAAGTGCAAGAGATTGAATTGTTATTCGATAAATTAGAAACCGAATTAACTACTTTTACCTCTAAAACTCATTTATTCTGCAACGCAGGTTGTGGAAAATGTTGTACCAATCCCACGATGGAAGCATCTCCTCTTGAGTTTTTACCTTGGGCATTTCATTTGTTTAAAATTGGCGAAGCAGAAAACACACTTGAAAAACTAAACAATCACTCCAACCCTATTTGTTATAATTATAATCAAACTTCAGAAATAAATTTACATTTAGGAAGTTGTAGTACTTATAAATACCGAGGTTTAGTTTGCAGATTATTTGGATATGGAGCCGCCAGAGATAAATTTGCACAACTTCGTTTGGCAACTTGTTCAATTATAAAAGACGAACAAACTAATAAATATAACGCCGCAAACGAAGCCATAAATAACGGATTATATGTTCCTGTTTTTACAGATTATTATATGAATTTATCTCAAATAGATTTTCGTCTTGGAAATACATATGTTCACATAAACAAAGCGTTACAAATGGCTTTAGAAGAAGTATTACACTATTATGCGTATAGAGAATTTCCTGAAGAAGAAGAAGAAGAAGAAGAAGAAGAAAACAAATAAAAAAAACCTCGATATTTCTATCGAGGTTTTTTTGTGATCGCGCCAGGATTCGAACCTGGGACCTACTCATTAGAAGTGAGTTGCTCTATCCAGCTGAGCTACGCAACCTAAATTTTTATGTATTTGACAACCAAATGTTGTCGGGGGCTTGTCCCGATTCTATCGAGTTAGCCTATTTTTGTCGGGGTGGCAGGATTCGAACCTGCGGCCTCCTGCTCCCAAAGCAGGCGCGATAACCGGGCTACGCTACACCCCGAAAAAAAGCGGAGAGACAGGGACTCGAACCCTGGCGACAGTCACCCGTCGACAGATTAGCAATCTGCTCCGTTACCACTCCGGCACCTCTCCTATTAATTCCGCAAAGAATTATCCTTTTTTGCGGTTGCAAATATAGGATAACATTCTTTTATTTCCAATTAAAAAATAGTATAATTTTTAAATTTAAAACAAACCTGCTAAATATCAACATCATACAGAAAAAATCATATTGGACTTCTAATCATTTTTTCTTTTGAATGTCTGTTATATCTCATTAAAAAAGCAATAAATTGTTTAAAATTTCGTAAAATTTTGTTACTTTCGCAAAACAAAATTGAAACAAAATGAATAAAAAAGTAGTAATTGTATCCGCTGTGAGAACGCCAATTGGAAGTTTTATGGGTGCATTATCAAGTGTACCTGCAACTAAATTAGGAGCAGCAGCGATTAAAGGTGCTTTAAATAAAATAAATTTAAACCCTTCTTTAGTAGACGAAGTAATAATGGGTAATGTGGTTCAGGCTGGTAATGGTCAAGCACCAGCACGTCAGGCTGCATTATTTGCTGGATTATCTAATGAAGTAATATGCACCACTATAAATAAAGTTTGTGCTTCTGGAATGAAAGCAGTAATGCAAGGCGCTCAAGCAATTATGGTTGGAGATGCTGAAATTGTTGTAGCTGGAGGTATGGAAAATATGAGTTTAATTCCACATTATGCACATTTAAGAAATGGTGTAAAATTTGGGCCTACAACTTTTGTGGATGGGATGCAAAAAGATGGGCTTATTGATGCTTATGATGGGAATGCTATGGGTGTTTCAGCTGATTTGTGTGCAACAGAACATAGTATTTCTCGTGAAGAGCAAGATAATTTTGCCATTCAATCGTATACACGTTCAGCTACTGCTTGGGATACTGGTAAATTTGATGCCGAAATTGTTCCTGTGGAAGTACCACAAAGAAAAGGAGATCCAATTATAGTTTCTAAAGACGAAGAATACACTAATGTAAAATTAGATCGTATACCTACTTTGGCAGCTGTTTTTACAAAAGAAGGAACAGTTACTGCGGCAAATGCTTCAACTATTAATGACGGTGCTGCTGCATTGGTATTAATGAGTGAAGAAAAAGCAAATGAATTAGGTTTAAAACCTTTAGCATTCATTAAATCATACGCAGATGCGGCACAGGAGCCTAAATGGTTTACAACAGCGCCTGCAAAAGCATTACCAAAAGCATTAGACAAAGCTGGAATAACCCTTTCAGATGTTGACTTTTTTGAGTTTAATGAAGCTTTTTCTGTTGTAGGTTTGGCAAATGCTAAAATTTTAGGATTAGATAATGATAAAATAAATGTTAATGGAGGTGCTGTTTCATTAGGGCATCCATTAGGGTGTTCTGGTGCAAGAATTATCGTAACATTAATTAATGTACTTGAGCAAAACAATGCAAAAATTGGTGCTGCAGCTATCTGTAATGGTGGTGGTGGTGCTTCTGCAATTGTTATTGAAAGAGCATAAATAATAAATTTTAAAATTAACTATTGATAAAAGATTTTCAATTATCACTTGTTAATTATCAATTATAACTAAATGTTTGGAATTTGTAATTTAGGAATTGTACCCATAAGAAGTGAAGCCAGCGATAAAAGCGAAATGGTTTCACAATTGCTATTTGGCGATACATTCAAGATTACGGAATCTACACCTAAGTGGACGAAAATACAAACTACATTCGATACTTATGAAGGTTGGATAGACACCAAACAATTTCAAAAAATTACAGAAAACCAATACCTTATTTTAGAAAAATCCGAAACTGTTTTAAACGGCGAATTAATTGATTTTATTTCTTTTGAAACAAATCAACTTATGCCTATTCCATTAGGTAGTAGTTTAAACTTTTTAGACAGTAACGAGATTAATACTTCTAATTATCAATTTGAAGGTCTTAAAGAATGTGGCATAAAATCCAAAGATAATATTCTAAAAACGGCATACTTGTATTTAAATGCCCCTTATTTATGGGGTGGAAAAACGCCTTTTGGAATTGATTGTTCAGGTTTTACACAAATGGTGTATAAATTAAATGGATATAAATTATCAAGAGATGCTTCACAACAAGCTATTCAAGGAGAAGCATTAAGTTTTATTGAAGAAAGTGAGCCTGGGGATTTAGCTTTTTTTGATAATGATGAAGGAAATATAATTCATGTTGGAATTATGATGGAAAACAATCATATTATTCACGCTTCAGGAAAAGTTAGAATTGACAGAATTGACCATTTAGGTATTTATAATGTAGATACCGGAAGACATACTCACAAACTAAGAGTGATTAAGAAAGTAATATAAAATAAAAAAAGCCAGAACTAAAATTCTGGCTTTTTTTATATTTAATCTATTCTTGTTAATTTTAATGCTTTCGTCTCTGAAATTTTAAGTGGAAACTTTTCTATAGTTACCGATCCAGGATCTAAACCAAATGCTTTTTCTTCCGATAAGCCTAATTTTTTCAATACATTATAGCCGTCTAAAATCAGTTTTTCATAGAAGGGCAAAGCGTTGTCATAGGACATGAATTTTTCTATTAATACAAATCTAAAATCACTAATAATTTTGTGTTTATGTAAAGAAGTATATCTACTTGTTAAATCTACTTCTCCCCTTTTTTGCATGTCTTTTACAACTTGAGCAAACATTTTATTAAATTTTGGTGCGACTCTAAATCCTAATCTAAAATCAACACGAATGACATCATCATGAATAAATTCACAAACTCTGTATTCCATCGTATACGGTTCATCTACAACATGTACGTGAGCAAACCAATAAATATCAGCACGCTTCGGACTATTATTAATAATAGAGTAAATAATTTTCGATTCAATTTCGTATCGGTTATCCGCACTTGTTAAATAGACTAAATTTGTAGCATATTTTGCAATTGATTCATCTCTACTCAAATCTTCTAAAACAGGTAAATATTTATCTAATTTCACAAATTCTACAAATCTGTTTCTAATTTTTCTTGCAAAATACCAACATGTCATTACGGCAAATAATACAAATGCAATAATTAAAGTAATGTATCCACCTTCGCCAAATTTATGCATACAAGCATATAAAAAGGCCAATTCTATAATCAAATATGTAATTACAATTACCCAAATAAAGGTTCTATTATATCTTTTTATTATCATATAAAAATTTAGCAATGTAGTTGTCATTAACATTGTTAAAACAATTGCCAAACCATATGCCGCTTCCATTGCAGCCGCTTTTTCAAAGTAAAGTACAATAAAAATACAACCTGCCCATAGTAGCCAATTTAAAGACGGAATATATAATTGTCCTCGTAATTCTGTTGGATATTTAATTTT
>NZ_JBIKJI010000090.1:0-8647 GCF_044361065.1 Flavobacterium sp. | reverse complement strand
ACTTAGTAATTTTTGTGCCGATTTATGCGTATGTATTGCAATTGCACAATTATAAAATGCAGCTCCTTCAAAGCCCCAAGCTGGTGTTTCGTATACTTTTGAAACTTCCACTACAGTTGCAATTGTGTTGTGTATAGCCATAATACAGGTCTCCAAATTTTCTAATTTGTTCCCCATATTAGTCCCTAAAGAAAGTAGTATTGTGTTTTGTGACTTCATATTTTGTAAAAACAAATCTGACTTTTATCAGTGTTTTTTTATTTCAACAAATTAACAAACAATTTTACATTTTTATTCTACAAATGATAAATATTTTTAATTATCATTTTTTTTAATATTCTTGTAACATTTTGATTTAATTTGCTACAAATGTGTAAATAATATGATTAATTATGAGTTTTTTTAAGAATGTATTGGCAACAATTGTAGGATTATTTTTGTTTGTTTTATTAAGTTTTTTCTTCCTAATAGGGCTTGGCGCTTTAATTGGTAGCGGAGAAGATGAAGTTAAAGTAAAAGACAATTCGGTAATTCAGTTAGATTTAGCGAAAATAAATTTTGATTATGCGGGTAAATATGATTCGGATAGTCCATTTAGTAGTTTGTTTTTAGATAAAGATAAAGTGGGTTTTATTGAAGTCTTAAATGCTATTGATGCCGCAAAAACGGATGATAAAATAAAAGGGATAACTATTGTAAATAACGAGTCGAATTTAGGTTTGGCTCAAAGTAAAGAGTTAAGAGATAAACTGGAAGATTTTAAAAAATCAAAGAAGTTTGTAATGGCTTACGCAACAGTTTTTTCTCAAAAAGAATATTACATTAGTTCTGTAGCAGATGCTATTTATTTAAATCCTTCAGGAGAGATCGAATTTAAAGGATTAGGAACAGAAATGTTATTTTATAAAAATTTCCAAGATCAAACCGGTTTAAAAATGGAAATTATTCGTCACGGAAAATTTAAAAGTGCTGTAGAACCTTTTTTAGCGCAAGAAATTAGTAAAGAGAATAGAGAGCAAGTAACGGTTTTACTTCAATCTGTATGGGACAATATAGTTTCTGAAATTGCTAAAAATAGAAATGTTTCAGTAACGCAATTGAATGCAATTGCTACTGATTTATTAGCAAGAACTCCAGAAATGGCTTTGGAACAAAAATTAATTGATAAAGTAGCTTATGAAGATGAGTTTAACGATGCTTTAAAATCTAAATTGAAAGTAGCGAAAGACGAAGAAATTGAGTCAGTTTCAATTACGGATTATGTGGCAACTACGTCTTTAAAATCAGAAGATTATACAAAAGATGATATTATTGCTGTAATTTATGCTCAAGGCGAAATTAATGGCGGAGAAGGCGATGTAGATTATATTGGTGAATTGTCTATCAACCGTTCTTTAAAAGAAGCAAGAGAAGATGATGATGTAAAAGCAGTGGTACTTCGAGTGGATAGTCCGGGCGGAAGCGCTTTGGTTTCCGATTTAATTTGGAGAGAAATTGAATTGACTAAAAAAGTAAAACCTGTTGTGGTTTCTATGGGTAATTTAGCAGCTTCTGGCGGCTATTATATAGCTTGTAATGCCAATACTATTTTTGCTGAACCCACAACAATTACAGGATCTATTGGTGTGTTTGGAATGTTGCCAAATGTACACGGCTTCGCTACAAAATATGGCGTAAATGCAGAACAAGTACAAACGCATAAAAATGCAGTTGGGTATAGTATTTTCGAACCAATTTCAGAAGAATACAAAACGATAGCATTAGAAGGTGTAGATCGCATTTATAAGCTATTTGTTAACCGCGTAGCTCAAGGCAGAAAAATGACATTTAATCAAGTAGATGCCATTGCACAAGGTAGAGTTTGGACCGGTTCAGATGCTATCAAGAATGGGTTAGTAGATAAATTAGGAAATTTAGATGCCGCCATAGCTCACGCCGCTACTTTAGGAAAAACTAAAAGTTACAGAACAGAAAATTATCCTGAATATAACAAAGATTTTGATGAATTTTTAGAAGGATTTGCTGGTGCAAGTATCTATAAATCTAAAGAAACTCTTTTGAAAGAAGAATTAGGGGAGGAAAATTATAATTTACTTAAAAAATCAAAAGTATTGCAAAACAGAAAAGGAGTACAAATGTTACTGCCTTTTGATTTGAATTTGTAGTCGTTTCATTTTAATATTAAATAGTATAAAAACGTCATTCTTTTTAGTTTGGCGTTTTTTTTAACACGAATAAAGTTTTATATTCTTCACTTTGGTACTAAATTTGCAGTCTTTAATAAACCCCAAAAAAATAGCCCAATGTTGAAAAAAGTTTTAAAATGGTCAGGTATATCTTTATTGACTGTTCTAATTGCCTTAGCCCTTTTGCCTTTTTTGTTTAAAGACAAAATCAAATCAAAAATTATCGAATCTATTAATAAAAATGTAAATGCAACGGTTGCATTAGAAGACGTGAGTTTAAATTTATTTAAAAGTTTTCCAAAAGCAACTGTAACTCTTGATAAAATGAGTGTGATTAACAAAGCTCCTTTTCAAGGCGATACGTTGGTATATTCAGAAAAAATAGACTTAAAAATGAGTATGATGGAATTGTTTAATGGCGAAAAAGAGCCTATGAACATTCAATCAATTGGTACAGAAAATACTAAAATAAATATTCTTTTCAATAAAGACGGAATTGGAAATTATGATATCGCATTAAAAAAAGAGGCGAGTGAAACCAATGAAAAAGAAAAACCATTCGCGTTAAGCATTCAGAATTATGAAGTAGAAAATTTAAAATTCACCTACAAAGATGCAGCGTCTAAAATGAAATTAGTTTTAGATAGTATCAATCACGAAGGCACTGGAAATTTTGAACAAGAGGTTTTAGATTTAGATACAAAAACTACTGCGAAAGTTACTTTTGATATGGATAAAAGTAATTTTATGCGAAATGTGCCTATTACTTTAGAAGCTATTTTAGGTGTCGATTTAAAGAATAACAAATATACTTTCAAAGAAAACAAAGCACTGATTAATCAGTTGCCATTAAATTTTAATGGGTTTATTCAAATGGTTGAAAAAGGTCAAGTATATGACTTAACTTTTAATACGCCTTCATCAGATTTTAAGAATTTTTTAGGATTAATTCCATCAGCATATGCAGGGAATTTAGCAGATGTTGAAACGTCTGGAAAATTTGAAGTAAAAGGAAAAGTAAAAGGCAATTTATCGGATACAACAGTACCGGCATTTAATATTGAAATGTTGTCAAATAACGCTTCATTTAAATATAAAGATTTACCAAAATCAGTAAAAAATATTTCAATTGATACACATATTGTAAATGAAACCGGATTAATTAATGATACTTTCGTGGATTTAGATAAGTTGTCTTTCGCAATTGATCAAGATGTTTTTAATGCAAGTGCACACATCAAAAATCTTACTGAAAATCCAAATATTACTGCCACATTAAAAGGTGTCATTAATTTAGCGAATGTTTCAAAAGCATATCCTGTAAAATTAGAAAAACCATTAAATGGAATATTAAGAGCAGATGTAAAAATTGCTTTCGATATGAAATCTGTAGAAACAAGTCAATATCAAAACATAAAAAATTCTGGTAATATTAATGTAACAGGTTTCAATTATTCAGGTCCAGAAATGGCAAAACCTGTAAGCATTTCAATAGCCGATTTAACTTTTAATCCATCTAAAATTAACTTGAATAAACTGCAAGCTAAAACAGGAAAATCAGATATTAATGTATCTGGAAGTTTAGATAATTTTTATGGATTTTTGTTTAAAAACCAAATTTTAAAAGGTAATTTCAATTTAAATTCTTCCTTATTTGAAGTGGCAGATTTTATGTCACCTACAACAACTACAAATGATGAAGGAAAGAAAACTTCGGAACAAGTAAAAATTCCAAGTTTTTTAGATTGCACTTTAACTGCCAAAGCAACAACTGTTATTTATGATAATTTAAATCTTAAAAATGTTGCTGGAACTTTAATCATTCGCGACCAAGCTGTAAACTTAAAAGGACTAAATATGGCTGTTTTTGGTGGAAAAATCGGAGTGAATGGAATGGTTTCAACAAAAAACAAAGTACCTACTTTTGATTTGGATTTGGGTTTATCTGCTGTTGATATTAGTCAAACTTTTTCGATGCTAAATACATTAAAAACTATTGCTCCTATTGCTGATGTTATTAATGGAAAAATGAATTCAACCATTTCATTAAATGGGTTTTTAACTCAAGATATGATTCCGGATGTTAAAAGTATTTCTGGAGATTTGATGGGGAATATTTTACAAGGTTCATTAAATAAAAATAAATCGGCATTACTAACTGAATTAGATAATAAAGCGACATTTTTAGATTTAAAAGATATCAATTTGAAAGATGTAAAAGCAGTTTTATCATTTAAAAACGGAAAAGTAGCCGTTAAACCATTTATCTTAAAACACAAAGATATTTCAGTTCAAATTGCAGGTTCTCACGGTTTTGATCAGAATATGGATTACAATTTGAAATTCGATGTTCCGGTAAAATATTTAGGAAATGACGTAAATAAATTACTTGCAAAAGTAACTCCGTCTGATGCTAAAAAAATAGAAAGTGTTCCTGTTAATGCTTTGTTAGTAGGAAATTTCAAATCACCAAAAGTAACCACGGATGTGCAACAAGCATCAAAAAATGTGGCTTCGCAGTTGATTCAACTTCAAAAAGAAAAACTTATACAAAAAGGAACAGGAGTTTTGACTACTATTTTAAATGGAAATAAACCAAAAGATTCTACAAAAACAACTACAAAAGAGCAAGTTGGTAATGCTGTAAAAGACGGTTTAAAAGGTTTATTCGGGAAAAAGAAAAACTAACTATTCGCAACATATTTATAATCATCGAAATAAATAATAGTTAATTTCGATGATTATAAATGAATAGTATTGATAAAATCTATATTATAATAAGAAATAACATTTAATAAAAGGTTAAACTCATTATTTTTTTCATCAACTTTGATAAAATTAAAACTTATTAATTATGAAAAAAATACTATTTACTACAAGTTTATTCCTGACTACTTTTGCATTTGCCCAGCCATCTGCTACTTGTCCAGTTACAGGAAAAACAGCTGCTTCAAAAGATGCCGCGCACGCAAGTGCCGAGTATCAAGCAATGACTGCTACACCTTCTCAAAGTGGAAGTAGTCAAGTAAACAAAAACAAGGAATGGTGGCCTAATCAATTGAATTTAGAGGTTTTACGTCAAAATTCAGAAAAGTCGAACCCATTAGGTAGTACTTTTGATTATGCGAAAGAATTTCAAAAATTAGATTACGAAGCGTTAAAAGCTGATTTAAGAGTTTTAATGACTAAATCAGAAGATTGGTGGCCAGCTGATTTTGGAAATTACGGACCGTTATTCATTCGTATGGCTTGGCATAGTGCCGGGACCTATCGTTCAGGAGATGGACGTGGTGGTTCAAGAGCAGGTCAACAACGTTTTGCACCCTTAAATAGTTGGCCAGACAACGTAAATTTAGATAAAGCACGTCGATTATTATGGCCAATTAAACAAAAATATGGAAACAAAATTTCTTGGGCTGATTTAATGATTTTGACTGGAAATGTAGCTTTAGAATCTATGGGATTCAAAACATACGGATTTGCTGGTGGTCGTGAAGATGTTTGGGAACCAGAAAGCAATGTATATTGGGGTTCTGAGAGTAAGTTTTTAGAAAGCGCAAGAAGTGTTGAAGGGAAATTAGAAAATCCTTTAGCCGCTACTCAAATGGGTTTAATTTATGTAAATCCAGAAGGACCTGCTGGAAATCCAGATCCGCTATTAGCGGCTAAAGATATTAGAGAAACATTCGGAAGAATGGGAATGAATGATGAGGAAACTACAGCCTTAAATGCAGGTGGTCATACTTTTGGAAAAACACACGGTAAAGGTCCCGCTTCAAATGTAGGATCAGACCCAGAAGCATCAGGAATTGAGCAACAAGGATTCGGCTGGAAAAGTACATACAAATCAGGTAAAGGTTCAGATGCTATTTCGTCTGGTTTAGAAGTAACTTGGACGCCAAAACCAACAGAATGGAACTATGGTTTCTTCAAAATATTATACGATAATGAATGGGAATTGACAAAAAGTCCCGCGGGAGCACACCAATGGATTGCGAAAAACGGACAAGCGATAATTCCTGATGCGTTTGATAAATCAATAAGACATATTCCAACGATGTTAACTACGGATTTATCGTTTCGATTTGATCCAGAATATGCAAAAGTTTCAAAGCGTTTTTATGACAATCCAAAAGAATTTGAATTGGCTTTCGCGAAAGCGTGGTTTAAATTAACACATAGAGATATGGGTCCAAGATCGTCTTATTTAGGACCAGAAGCGCCTAAAGAAGATTTAATTTGGCAAGACCCAATTCCAGTTTTAAATCATAAAGTAGTTTCAGCAAAAGAAATTACGGCTTTAAAAGCTGAAATTGCTGCTTCAGGGTTAACTATTCAAGAAATGGTAACAACTGCTTGGGCTTCGGCTTCAACGTATAGAGGTTCAGATAGAAGAGGAGGTGCAAATGGTGCACGAATTAGATTAGAGCCACAACGTAATTGGGAAGTAAATAATCCTGCTCAATTGAATAAAGTGTTACCAATTTTAGAAAAAATTCAAGCTAATTTTAATGCGAAATCTAAAGAAAAAAAAGTTTCTTTAGCGGATTTAATTGTTTTAGCTGGAAATGTAGGTATCGAAACTGCGGCTAAAAATTCAGGTATGACGGTTGAAGTTCCTTTTTCACCAGGAAGAATGGATGCTTCTCAAGAGCAAACTGATGTTAATGGAATGGCAGTTTTAGAACCAATGGCTGACGGATTCCGTAACTACATCAAAACACAATATACAGTACCAACAGAATCGTTATTAGTTGACAAAGCACAATTATTAACTTTGACTGCTCCAGAAATGACGGTTTTAGTAGGAGGTATGAGAGCTTTAGGTGCAAATTACGATGGGTCTAAACACGGTATTTTTACTACTCAAAAAGACAAATTAACAAATGATTTCTTCGTTAATTTATTAGATATGAGTACTGCTTGGAGTGCAATTGATGATAAAAAAGAAGTTTTTGAAGGAAAAGATAGAACTTCTGGAGCAAAAAAATATACTGCAACTCGTGCTGATTTAATTTTCGGGTCTAACTCAGAATTAAGAGCATTAGCTGAAGTGTATGCGCAAAATGATAACAAAGAAAGATTTGTTAAAGATTTTGTAGCTGCTTGGACAAAAGTTATGAATTTAGATCGTTTTGATTTAAGAAAATAATACTACCATCAAATTCAAACAAAAAAAAGCTGTCCATTTGGACAGCTTTTTTTATGGATTATAAACCTGTCAGGTTTATTTGTCTATCCTAAAAATGGATAACTATAATGTTCTGGTGTAACGAAAGTTTCTTTTATTGTTCTTGGAGAAACCCAACGTAATAAGTTTTGTGCAGATCCTGCTTTATCATTTGTTCCCGAAGCTCTTGCTCCTCCAAATGGTTGCATACCCACAACAGCACCTGTTGGCTTGTCGTTTATGTAAAAGTTTCCTGCTGCATTTTGCAAGGCTACCGTTGCTTCCTCAATTGCATATCTATCTGTACTTAAAACAGCACCAGTTAACGCATATTCAGAAGTTTGATCAATTAAAGTTAAGGTTTCCGCCCATTTTGCATCTTCATATACATAAATTGTAATTACAGGTCCGAAAAGTTCTGTTTCCATTGTAGCGTATTTCGGATTTGAAGTTAAAATAACTGTTGGTTCAACAAAATAACCTTTAGATTTATCGTAATTTCCACCAATAATAACTTCTGCATCTGAATCTTTTTTAGCTTGGTCTATATAACTTGCTAATTTATCAAATGAACCTTCGTGAATTACTGCAGTTACAAAGTTTGAAAAGTCTTCTGGTGAACCCATTTTCATAGAATCTACATCTGCAATTAATTGCTCTTTTACTGCAGGCCACATTGATTGTGGAATGTAAGCTCTTGATGCTGCTGAACATTTTTGCCCTTGAAATTCAAAAGCACCACGAGTAATCGCAGTTGTAACTTGTTTTACATTTGCAGAAGGATGCGCAAGTACGAAATCTTTCCCACCTGTTTCTCCAACAATTCTTGGGTAGGTTTTGTAATTGTGAATGTTAGTCCCAATTTTTTTCCAAATTTCTTTGAAGATAAACGTGGAACCTGTATAATGAATTCCAGCAAAATCAGGAGACGCTAAAACGGTATCCGTAATCATAACTGGATCTCCAAAAACAACATTAATTACGCCGTCTGGAACACCAGCTTCTTTGAAAACATCAATGATAATTTTTGCAGAAAATACTTGGCTATCACTTGGTTTCCATACTACAACATTACCCATTAAAGCAGCACTTGCAGGTAAATTTGCCGCAATAGCTGTAAAATTAAAAGGCGTTACAGCATATACAAAACCTTCTAAAGGTCTATATTCGACTCTATTCCACATATCGGAATTAGAAGCGGGTTGGTCTGCATAAATTTGCGTCATAAATTCTACGTTGAAACGTAAAAAGTCTATTAATTCACAAGAAGCATCAATTTCAGCTTGGTGTA
>NZ_JBIKJI010000151.1:0-4961 GCF_044361065.1 Flavobacterium sp. | reverse complement strand
AATGAATTGTGGAATAAAACAATTTTAAAGAAAGAGCTGGAATAAATTAATATTTATTTCTAAACCATACTTTTTGCCATTCGCGTTTTAAAATTAAAAACGTAACGTCTTCGGATAATTTAAAAACATCTGAACCGTCTAATTTTTTAATTTGATCTTCGGAAACATCAATAATATATAATAAATTTAAGTATTCTGCGAATTTGTAATTGATTAATTTTATAATTTTCTCCTGTATCAAAAGCTTTAATTCAAATGGGAAAATATCCAAAGGAATATCAATATTTTCATTTGCTAAAGCAAAATCTTTATTCGTTTGCTCTATTAATTTGAAATATAAATCTTGTTCCTCTGCTTCTTCAATTAATGAATCGATGGATGTTGGTGGTAAATACATAAAATTCCAATTTTTTAAATTCCAAATCTTAAAATTTCTCAAACCAAATTTGGAATTTGAGATTTTTATTTTGGAATTTTATACCTTTCTGTTCATTAATTTTTCTCCAAATAATCTTAAAACCATTTTTTTGTCTTCAGAAATTTTCATTTTTCCTAGTGTTTCAAAAGCTATTTCAGTGTAGTTAGCAATGGCTTCTTGTGTGGCTTTGCTGGCACCTGAAGTATTAAAAATTGTTTTTACGGAATCAATTTTATCCGAATTATCATTGGGTTGTATAGAAAATAAATGCAATAATTGTTGTTTGTTTTCTTCAGACGAAAACGCCATTGCTTTTAAGTACAAATAAGTTTTTTTGTTTTCGATAATGTCGCCACCTACTTGTTTTCCAAAGGTTTCTGGGTTTCCAAACGCATCTAAATAATCGTCTTGTAATTGAAATGCGATGCCTAAATTTAATCCAAAATTATAAATTAAATCTGCATTTTCTTCTGAAGTTTCTGCTACAATAGCCCCCATTTTCATAGCTGCTCCTAATAAAACGGCTGTTTTAAATTCAATCATTTTTAAATATTCCGGGATAGTAACATCGTCCCGCGTTTCAAAATCTACATCGTATTGTTGTCCTTCGCACACTTCTAAAGCGGTTTTGCTAAATAATTTCGCCAGTTTTTGAAATATATTTGGTTCGTACACTTCAAAAAATTGATAGGCCAAAATTAGCATAGCATCACCAGATAAAATTCCGGTATTAATGTTCCATTTTTCATGAACGGTTTCATTCCCTCGTCTCAAAGGGGCGTCGTCCATTATATCATCGTGAACTAATGAAAAATTATGAAATACTTCAACGGCTTTGGCTGCAGAAATTGCTTTTTTATAATCGCCATCAAAAATATCAGTTGCCATTAATGTTAACACAGGACGAATTCTTTTTCCGCCAAGCGATAAAATATAATCTATGGGTTCATATAAGTTTTTCGGTTGTTTATGAATGTGAATATTTGAAAACTCTTCCGAAATAACATTTTGATATTCTGATAATGAAAGCATATTAGTAATTTTTTGGCTAATTTAAGCTAATAATTGCATACTTGCGCCACAATTTTAATGTTAAATTTATGTGAAGATTACGGAAACTATTTTAGTTTTAAAAGTTTCCATTGTACTTTTGTAACCGAAATTAATTAGAAACTATAATTAATATCAAGAAATTACATTAAAAATGAAGGAAAAAATTATCAATAGAGCGAAAGAAATGTTTTTGAAATTAGGTTTCAAGAGCATCACTATGGATGATATTGCCTGCGATATGTGTATTTCAAAAAAAACAATTTATAAATATTTTTCAAATAAAGAATTGTTAATTGAGGAAAGCACACAATTGGTTCACAAGGAAGTTAGAGAAACTATTGACACAATTGTGGCTAAAAATTTTAACGCTATCGAAGAAAATTTTCAGATTCGAAGAATGTTTAAAGAAATGTTTAAATATAGCGAAACTTCTCCAGTGTATCAATTAAAAAGACACTATCCTGAAGTATATCAAAAAGTAGTAGGTTATCAAATTGAAATATGCGAAGGCTGTTTTCGTGATAATATTTTAAAAGGAATTTCCGAAGGGTTGTACCGAGAAAATATTGATGTAGAAAATTATGTAAAATTTTATTACACCTTAATATTCAGCATTAGCGAGAATACTGCCTTGGAGAGAGATGCCAACAACTTAGAACATATCGCATTAGAATATCATATTCGTGCTATGGCAACGTTAGCCGGAATTATTGAGTTAGAAAAACAATTACAGATTATAAATAATTAAATTTAAAACAATGAAGATTAAAATAACAGTATTTCTGTTTCTTTTGAGTACCATTCAAGTTTTCTCGCAAACAGAAACTACAAGTTTTACGCTGAAACAAGCGATTGAACAAGCCCAAAAGTACAATTATAGCGTAATAAACGCTAACAGAGATTTAGAACTTGCCAAACAAAAAAAATGGGAAACCACTACAATGGGATTGCCACAGTTAAACGGTTCTGTAAATTACCAAAACACATTTGAATTTACCAAGCAAGGGGCCGCAGCAAATGCTTTTAATCCAATGGCAAATCCGAATGACATTATGTTATTGGCTTTTGGTACGAAACACGTCGCAATCGGAAATCTTACATTAAGTCAACTTATTTTTGATGGCTCGTATTTAGTAGGTTTACAATCGGCTAAAACCTATTTGAAAATTTCTGAAAATGCCAAAGAAAAAACAAATCAAGAAATTAAAGAAATTGTCATTAATTCATACGGAAATGTGCTTTTAGCAGATGAAAGTATCTTAATTATCAATAAAAACAAATCAGTTTTAGAAAAAATTCTATCAGATACAAAGGAAATTTATAAAAACGGATTAATTGAAGAAGAAACGATTGAACAACTTCAAATTACCTTAAATTCGGTTAATAACGCCTTAGAAAATGTAACCAAACAAAGAGTTATTGCCTTAAATATGGTGAAATTATTGCTTGGAATTAATTTAGAGGAACCAATTATTTTAACAGAAAAATTAAATGATTTAACTCAAAATAATATTGATTTACAACTTTTAATTTCTGAATTTAATGTAACCGAAAATATCGATTATAAAATTGGCAAAAATGTAGAAGAAAGCAAACAACTTATGGTAAAATTAGAAAAAAGTAAAGGTTTACCATCGTTGGGCGCACAAGTTAACTTTGGATACAATGCCTTTTCAAATGAATTTTCATTTATGAATGCAACTCAAAAATGGAGTAATTTTTCAAATGTTGGAATTGGATTAAATGTGCCAATTTTTAGTAGTGGTGGAAGAAATTCTCGTGTTCAACAAGCCAAAATTGATTTAGAAAAATCAAGAACCCAACTTACAGAAACGGAACAAAAATTAAAATTACAATATCAAAAAGCCAAAAGCGATTACGAATATAGTATTAATCAATACAATAACGCTCAGGCCAATTTAAAATTAGCAGAACGAATTGAAGCCAAACAACAAGTCAAATTCAAAGAAGGTTTGTCGTCAAGTTTTGACTTTGCTGAAGCTCAAAAACAATTATATTCTGCCCAACAAGAAGCATTACAAGCAATGCTTGAAATTATAAATAAAAAAGCAACTTTAGAAAAATTAGTTAACTAAAATAAATGAACTTAGATATGAAAAAAGTAGTACTTATTGCCACCAGTTTATTACTGATAGCTTGTGGAGAAAAATCAACGGATGATTTAATTAAAGATAAAAACATTACCGAATTAAAAAATAGAAAAGCAACCATTCAAGCAGAATTAGAAAAAATTGATGCGGCTTTAGTAAATGGCAATAAAACCCCAGAAACTGAAGCATTAGTTTCGGTAGTAATAATTAAAGATACTGTTTTTAATCACTATTTAGAAGTGCAAGGAAATGTAAATACGAAAGAAAACATCTTAGTTCAACCAGAATTCAGTGGAACTTTAACCACTTTAAATGTAAAAGCTGGGCAACGTGTTTCAAAAGGACAAATACTTGGTAAAGTGGATGATGCCGGAATGAGTCAGCAATTGGCCAGTATTGAAAATCAATATGCTTTAGCAAAAACCACTTTTGAAAGACAAAAAAATCTTTGGGACAAAAAAATTGGATCTGAAATTCAGTTTTTACAAGCTCAAGCTCAAATGATTTCTGCACAAAAATCAGTAGCCCAAATGCGAGCTCAAGTAGCAAAAACCGTAATTCGTGCACCATTTTCTGGAACTATTGATGAGGTTTTCGTGGAACGCGGACAAGTAGTGGCTCCTAGCCCACAAGGTTTAATGCGTATTGTAAATTTATCTAATATGTATGTTTCAACAACTATACCAGAAACGTATATTGGTAAATTGAAACCAGGAACCGAAGTTGATGTATTTTTAACATCATTAGGAAAAACCTATAAAGGTAAAGTACGTCAAGTTGCTAATTTTATCAATCCAAGCAACAGAAGTTTCGGTATAGAAGTAAGCGTTCCTAATCCAGATAATTTATTACGTCCAAATCAGGTTGCTAAACTAAAAATTATTGATTACACCATTAACAATGCCATTGTAGTACCAACAAACGTGGTACAAGAAGACGGAGAACATAATAAATTTGTTTTTATTGCAACTAATGTAAATGGAAAATCAGGTGTAGCCAAAAAAGTACTTGTAAAAGTGGGTAAATCTTCTAACAATGTTACTGAAATTTTAAGCGGCTTAGCTGCAAATGATGTAATTATTACCGAAGGTGTAAATAACATCGCTGAAGGAATGAAGCTTAATTTTTAAAGCCCCCTAACCCCCGAAGGGGGAATTAGCAGCTTTGAAAAAAAGTTTAAGTCATAAAATCATTTTATTGAGTATTAATATAAATTCCTATTGACCCCTAGTAGGAGTTCCCCCTTTGGGGGTTAGGGGGCTTATATGAGTCACAAAAACAAAGAATTCGGAATATCGAGTTGGGCTGTAGACAATCGAGTTACAGTATATATCTTAACGTTGCTTATTGTTATTACGGGTGTTATTGCCTATGTAACG
>NZ_JBIKJI010000088.1:0-8821 GCF_044361065.1 Flavobacterium sp. | reverse complement strand
TCACGCGAGGTAAATACGCCTAAATTTCTATGCATTGGCAAAATGTATTCGTCTGAATCTAAAGCACACGTAATTCCTACAGAAATAGCTTCTTGTCCGATACCCGAAAACCATTTTGATACTTTTCCTTGTCGTAACAAAATGAGCATTTTTTCCTCAATTAGTCGGGGTTTAACTAATTTTTTATATAAAGTAAGTAACGTTTCGTTGCTAATATCTTGTCTATCAAAAATCATAAGTTGTAGGTGTCAAATTTTCTTCAAAAGTAGTAAAAATAACATTTTAAATGAATTTTGTTAGAATAATATTTATTGTAATTTTTTATACCTATTTAAAGTTTCCTGTAAAAAGTCCCTGTAATAAATATAGTCTATAGTATTAGTTTTACTTTTAGTTAGTTTTGAAATTAAAGCAAACCAATCATCTCTATCTAGATTCATAACATTAGTTTTTTTTGAATTATTAAAATAACTAAATAATAATTTCATATTTTCTTTACTCTCACTTTTGTTTTTGTTACCAAAGACTATTTTACCATGTCTCAAAGATATCTTTGTGCCTAAAACGTGATTAATTTTACCTTGCTTTAAATCATTAAATATCAAATCATATATTTTATCAAAACTGTCTGAAGACAAATTTGAATTTAAATTTGGGGTTCTAGCATTTACTATTTGACTAATTGCTTCAAAATCTTCATTTTGCTTTTCATTTTTTACTTTAAGATTAATATTTTTTTTAGTATTTTGTAAAGCTTCAATTTGTTTATATTGACTATCGATTTGTTTTTTTAATAAAGTAATTTGCAAACCATTTTTTTTACAATAAATATTAATTCGAAACAACAAAAAAAGTATAATAATTATACATAATATTAGAATTAAATTTATGTTTTCTTGTTCAAAAATAATGTGGAATGATTTCATATTTTTATGATTTATTTTTAATAATGTATTAAATCTGAAAAATTAATAGTTTTCATTTTTTTAATTAATTCTAATTGTTACCCATTAAAATAGGCTTTAACTCTAAAACTTTTAAGTCATACTCTTCTTTAGTTATAACACCTAAATCTAATAGTTGCTTCATTTCTTTTACTTTTTCAATCGCAGCTTCCTTTGTATATTTATATTCTGGAATTGTAAGCGGTAGTAAAATATCTTCAGATGAAATATTTTTAAACTCTCCATCATAAATAATTTGGTTGTCGTTGTCTTTTATTGTCAAATAAGTTAACCTTGAATATTCTCCAATAGCTTCCCTATTCATATTTAAAAATAAATATTCAGTAGCCTTATTGTCAGATTCAAGCATATTAGTTTTATCAGTAATTACTTTAAATTTATTACTTTTTTCAAGGATTTTAATTATTTCTTTTTTATTTTCTTCGGGCATCCAACCAATAATGTTATCTATTACAATTGATTTATATTTAGAATCATTGTTCATTAATATATCTGTTTTTATCTTTTTAAATTTATCGCTTAATTCATTGCTTCTTTTTATATTTTCCTCAACTGTTAATATTGGATTATTATTTTCATCTACTAACGTAAATACTACAACTGCTTTAGGCAAAACCCCAAAACTTTGTTTAAATATTTCTGTAGAATTAATCAAATACTTTTTACCAATTTTAGTTGTGAAATTTGAAATACCTTCATTGGCTCTTTCAACTAACCTTTTTGTACCAACAAAACCTGAAGAACCTACTTCAGTAACTTTGTAAGCACCCTTTCCTAAATAAACAAATCCAGCTTGATTCATTTGAGCTGACATACTTGCAGATAAAGAGTTTGCAACATTATTTACAGAAGAACTAATATTATTTTGTGTATTTTGAAGGTGCTGAGCTGACTGAGTATCTATTGCAGTTTTTGGGTTAGTATAGGCATCATCTTTCTTTTTTACTTCATAAGTAGTTCCATTAGCATTTGTGCTTTTTGGTGTTACAGTATATGATTGTCCGAAAGTTAATTGACATAACGAAGCCATGAAAATTAAATTGGTTTTAAAAATGTTTATCATAATTTATTAATTATCTTGTTTATTATTGATTCTTTAGTTTTTATTTTAAGTTTTAGTTAGTATTTTTTTTTATCCATATTATTGATAAGGATTTTTTGTCAATCTCACTTATTAAAGATAATTCTATTTCTTCAAGTTCTGGTGTATTTGGACCTTGGTTATTGACATTTGAACAAAATTCAAATAACTCATTTTCATGTTGAATTTGTTCTAATTCATTTTCTATATGCTGAACGATTTCGCTTGGGGTGTTTTTATCGTTCCAGATTAACTCTACTAATTGATAACCTTCTATTGGAAAGTCAATTGAAATATTAAGATTATTAATGATATTATTAATTTCTTTATTTTCAGATGATTTTACATCTTCAAAAAAAGATTCAATAGAAACATACTCAATTTCATAATCAACCCATTTACAATAAGCACTTAATACGCCACTAAATTGATAATTTTTATAAGTACCATCAAAAACAAATGGAATTGAAACTGAATTTTTTTTAAATCCTAAGCGAATATCAAAACTACTTATGCTAAAGTTTTTCAAATAATGTTCTATAGTTCTTAAAAAATCATTTCTATTATTAACTTTATTAAAAACCAATGAGCCATATTCAAAATTCTCACTTTTACTTTTGCTCTGTATGTCTTTTTTACTCATAAAATTATTTTGTAATTTCTTTATGTTTTCAAATATAATAAATTTAACGACTATGATGTACAATTCTAATTAATAAACCATTAACATCAAAAAAGTAACAATTTCCGATTACATTGCCTTTAAATACTGGAATTATACTTTTTATCGTTCCGACTGAATGATACATAACTACAACATCATTTATTCGTTCTAACTTTTCTTGCCAAAAAGCATCTCCCTCCTCAGATAGATTAAAGTCAAATGCTTTTAATAATATAAAAACAGCAGGCTTATTTTTGTTATGCCTGTAAAATGATTTAAATCGCTTTACATTTCTAATTACCTTACCTTGTTCGTCATCATTTAAATACCTTATAAGGTAATTTTTAAAAGTTATCATAATCATTATTTAGTAGGGTTAACAGTTGTTTTTTATAAAATAATATATTATTTTGTGTATATTATCAATATGCTCTCGTATTTACTTTGTATATGAATATAGTGCTTTAAAAATTAAAACAACACTTTCATAATATCTGTATACGATTTTAATTCTCCATCATGAATATACATTGTGATTTTTTGTTTTTTGTTTGTTTTAGGTAATTGGGCAAAATCGGATTCTTTGAAATAAACAAGTTTGTTTTCTTTAGTTAAACCCCATAAAACATTTTTGCCATTTGGATTATAGGTGACATTTTTAGTGTATCGAAATAACGCATTACTACCCTTATCAACTAAAACTACACTTGGCAAAGTAACTCTAGCGCCGTTTTCGTCTATATATGATGGAATCAGAGTACCTCCAGTTGGATAGCTTGTAGGATAGTCACAATTAACAAACCCAAATTCATTTATTTCTAGAGTTCTTATTATTTTTTCAGCACCGTTTAATTTTTTAATGTCATTTTTTCTATGTTCAGTAACAAGTGCATAATAATCCTTCCATGGTTTTTTTAATAAATCGCGTTGTTTTAATAATTTATCATATTTAATTTTATACAATCTTAATGCAGCATTGTAATCTTTACCCTCTTCAAATGCCAAATAACACTCACATTTACTTTCTTTTCTAAAACTGCCAAATTTTAAAATCGAAACCACTTCATAAATTCCATTTTTCAATGGTCTAACTATCATTTCCTGTGCATTTGATATTTTACAAGTGGCTACATTTACAGGCTCGAATAAAATATTATTATATTCCTCAATTTCAGGAAATAATCTTGTGTCGTCTTTAATTTTAAAAGAAGCTACTGTAGCAACTTTTGGCATTGGTGGAATTTCAGGAAGTGATTCAAGTTCAGATGCTTCAGAAATAACTTCAATCTTATCTTTTCCTTTGTCAATCCATACACCTGATTCGGAATCCAAATCATATAAATTAAAGTCTTTAGATTTGGTCCAACTCAACACATCTACTTTTATTTTATTTTCTTTATTAACAAATACTTGTGTATTGTTAGTTGAAGCATTAATTTCAACCATTCCACCTGATTCAAATGCTTTTTCAATTCCATTTTCAGTATAGTTCATAGGAATACCAGCAAGATAAAAATCCAACGGATTATAAAATTCCCTAAAAGAAACTGTGACTTTACTCTGTACTACTTTTCCGTCTTTATCTAAAAAAGCATTTGCAGGAATGTTAATTTTTGCTCCTCCTTTCGAAACTAGAACATTCGACTGACTTGGATTAATTTCAAATTGTTGAAAAGGAATATCCAATTCTGGTAAGGGCGGTTGAATCGAAACTGAGGTTTTAACTTTTTCCGTTGCTTTTGATGCAACTGCTTCCTCTTTTTTAGCACAACTTCTAATACTTAAAAAAAGTATTAATAACGCGCTAGATAATACAATAATCTTAGTTTGGGTTTTCATAATTAAAAAATTAGGTTAATAATAGTTTGGTTTTGCATTTCCGTATAACTGAAACAAAATAAAAAAAGATGATTCAGTATATTATTATAAAGTAATTTTTTAATTCATAGAAGGACTTTTCTTAGTTAGATAATATAAAAACGAATAAAATGTTAAAATATTGTTGTAAAAATATAGTAATTGTTAATTAGCTTAATTTTTGTTAAATAATTTATTTTATAGTAGTTATACTCCAAAAAAAGAAAAAAGTTACAAAAGTCCTAAAAAAATGAATAATAAAATTAAATATAAACGAAATTATGCAAAACATAAATGCATTATCATACTATTCTCGTATTTACTTTGTAAATGATTTAATTTAATTATAAAAACATACTAAAAACAAAAATAATCAACCTCAAAAATAGTTTTTTGACAATCCTATTTATAGTACTATCTTTGCTGTATTAAAATATAGTACAGATGTCATTACGTTACAGATTAGCATTTTATTTATTCGGATTATTAATTGGATTTTACTTTGTTGGTGAATTTTTATCCGCAAAAGCGACTTCAAGAGGCGTAACCTTTTGTTATTTCCCAAATTGCAGAGTCATAAAAGACATTAGAAGTAAACCATTTAAAACATCTGCAGCAGTGGATAGCATTTTTGCTAAAAAAACAACCACTATGAAAGCCATCGATGAAGCTATTTCTAATGGTGATGTCGATTTTTCAAAAAGCAACGTTCCTTATAAAAATGGAAAAAAATACATAATTGATTCTCAATTATCTGAAAATAAAAAAGTTACCTTAACCATAATAAACCAAACCGATAAAGTAATTTTAGAGGATATACAATTTAAATAATTATTTATATTTTTTTACTTGGAAATGTAATATTTGAGTGTATATTTGCACTCGCAATACGAAAGTAACGCATTTTATAGGGCAATTAGCTCAGCTGGTTCAGAGCACCTCGTTTACACCGAGGGGGTCGGGGGTTCGAACCCCTCATTGCCCACAAACATTTAACTCCTTAAGAAATTAAGGATTTTTTTTATGTCAAAAAATTAATTTTATAGAATTAATAAAAACGTATTAATAAGTAATATTTTTATAAAAAATTAACTAATAGCTAATTTATTTAAAAGAGATAGTGTATCGATACTCCATAGATAGTGTATGGATAGTGTATGTAAGAGGTATAAAAAAATTATGTATAAAATGAAGTAATTATCGCAACAAAGTAAAATCAGCCAATACCATAGCGGCTAACGCTTCAACTATAGGCACCGCTCTAGGTACCACACAAGCATCATGTCTTCCTTTGCCTTGTTGGTCTATCAATTGACCGTCTTGGGTTAAGACTTCTTGTTGTTGTAATAGTGTGGCAACAGGTTTAAAAGCCAAACGAAAATAAATATCCATACCATTACTTATCCCGCCTTGTATGCCACCAGATAAATTGGTTTTGGTAGTGCCGTCTTCGTTAAATAAATCGTTGTGGGCACTGCCTTTCATTTCGGCAGCACAAAATCCTGATCCATATTCAAAACCTTTTACCGCGTTTATAGATAGCATGGCTTTACCTAATTGGGCTTGTAATTTATCAAAAACAGGTTCGCCTAATCCAACTGGTACATTTTGTAGCACACAAGTAATAGTACCACCAACTGTGTCGCCTTGTTTTTTTATTTCGGTAATGTAGTTTTCCATTTTTGCAGCTGTAGCTTCATCCGGACATCGAACTGCATTGCTTTCAATTTTGGTAAAATCTAAATCTTGGTAAGGTTTGTCAATATAAATGGTTCCTACTGAAGAAACAAACGCTGTAATTTTGATTTCCGGGATAATTTGTTTGGCAATGGCACCAGCCACTACCCAATTCACCGTTTCGCGTGCCGAACTTCTTCCGCCGCCTCTATAATCTCTATTTCCGTATTTTTTATCGTAGGTATAATCTGCGTGACTTGGTCGAAAGGTTTCTTTTAATTGATCATAATCTTGAGACTTTTGATTTTCATTTTCAATTATAAATCCAATAGGCGTTCCTGTGGTTTTTCCTTCAAAAATACCTGACAAAAATTGAACCGTATCACTTTCCTTTCTTTGGGAAACCAGTTTAGATTGCCCTGGCTTTCTTCGATCTAATTCTGATTGAACAAAAGCTAAGTCAATGGCAATATTAGACGGACAACCATCTATAATTCCACCATAAGCCAAGCCGTGCGACTCGCCAAAAGTTGTTAATGTAAAACGTGTTCCTATCGAATTTGCCATCTCAAAATAAATTATGCAATCATTAATTTATACAAAAATATTGAATGTTTTTTTTATATTAGCAAAAAATACATAAAATGAAAAAAATACTAGTAATACTTTTAAGTTTAAGTTTGGTATCTTGTGCTGTGGAAGGTTTAGAAAGTACAATTGACAACAATGCAAATAACCCAAACAACCCAAACAATTCAACTACTTTCACAGATGCCATACCATTAAATACTGGAAACTATTGGACGTATGATGTAGTGGGATTAGCCAATACTAGAGATTCTTTATATATTTTTGGAGATGAAATAGTGGGTGCAAACACTTATAAAAAATTCAAGAACAGAAACAATATCGCAACTGGTTTTTATTGCACTTCATTAAATAACAACAACGTAAGAAAATCTGCTGGAAAATTACTTTTAACAGGAAATTTAAGTGCATTACAAGGTGTAACACTTCCTGCCGGCTTAGATTTTAGCTTAACAGATTTTATTATTTTTAAAGAAAATGCTACAAATGGTGAAATTTTATCTGAAAAAACAGGCACATTTCAACAAACAATAAGCAACTTTCCGGTTACCATTGAATACCGATTAAGATCTATTGGTGGAGAAAATTTCACTTCTTTTACCTCACCAAATACCGATGTGTATCCGAATGTAAAATCTACTAAAATTGTGGTAAATTTAAAAATATCGACCACACAAACTATTGCAGGATTTCCTATAACTGTAAACATTTTACCGCAGCAAGATGTCGTAATTTCTACACAATACTTGTCTAAAAACATAGGTGTAGTGTATACAAAAACAAATACTAATTTTAGCTTAAACGCTGCTATAGCTGCTCAAATTGGACTACCAGTAACTACCACGCAAGTGCAAGAAGAATTTTTAGATACGTATAGTGTTAATTAACTAAAATCGTTTTGTTTTTTGGTATTATTACAAAAAGATAAGGCGACGTAAATGCATCGGTTACGAATTCATTTTTTTCAGGACCCGTTTCTTTTAAGATAATTTCTGCTGTCGTTTTGGTAAATAGTACGTCAGTTACTTCAATATCGTAGCCACCTGTGGTTTTTTCGCCTAAAAAACAAGCTACCAAATCATGTTTTTCTAAATCGATTGCTAGTAACTTACCGAAAGATTCTTCTCCAATATTTAAAGCAGTAATTAACGCATTAAATTCTTCATAGTTTTTAATTACTTGATTAGATTTTTCTTTCTTCCCACCTATTTGACTTTTAAATACCACTTCGTACTTGTCTTTTTCTTTCTCAACAACTTGCTGAGCAGGTTTACAAGATAGAAACAACAAACAAACACCAATAAGTAATACCCTATTTTTAAACATTTTCATAATTAAGACTCTAAATTAATAGCTTTGTTATACAATTCTTCATACAAAGGAAGAATATTTTTGATATCGAATTTTTTGGCTACTTCAAAAGCCGCTTTCTTAAACTGAAGTAATGTTTCTTCTGAATTTAATATAGAAATTGCGTTTTTACTCATGTTTTCCACATCGCCAACATCACTTAAATAACCTGAAACACCTTCTTCATTTACTTCAGGAATACCTCCAGAGTTACTTGATATTACTGGCACACTAAATGCCATAGCTTCTAAAGCAGCTAAACCAAAACTTTCAGTTTCAGACGGCAATAAAAACAAATCCGAATACTTTAAAATTTGATTAATATCGTTACTATTTCCAAAGAAAATAACTTTATCTGCAATGCCTAAATCTTCACATAATTTCTCGGCAATTATTTTTTCAGGACCTTCTCCTACCATCATTAATTTAGAAGGGATTTCTTTCTGAATATTGTAAAAAATCTTTACCACATCTGGAATGTTTTTTACTTTTCTAAAGTTAGATATGTGTGTAATTATTTTTTCGTTAGACGATGCCAAAACAGAACGCTGACAAATGGATTTATTTTCTAAAAGGGTTTCTTCAATTTCAATGAAATTCGGTATCACATGAATTTCTTTATTAACATCAAACAAACGA
>NZ_JBIKJI010000004.1:0-32054 GCF_044361065.1 Flavobacterium sp. | reverse complement strand
GATTTATAACTTAGCAGTTCAATCTCAAAAAGACTAATTCTTTTTAAAATATAAATTAAAACCGCCAAGAATTTTTCTTGGCGGTTTTTTTTATGAAAATTATTTTGTACTTTGGTAACACCAAAATCTTAAAAATTTTCAACATGAAAAACGTACTACTTACTTTACTACTACTATTAACAATTGTTAGTTTCGCTCAAAAATCTAAAACACCTGTAAAAGCAACTCCGACAGCTTTAGCCACTTTTGAAAATTTAAAAGCCGAAATTATTACCGAGGGCAGCAAACAAAAATTAGCGATATTACTTGACAATGCTGGAAAAAAGGAAACCATTATCCTTAAAGAAATAACTGCAAAAGATAAAGCACAACTTCCAACAAATTTTAAAATCAAATCGTTTACTGTTGGTAATGTAAAATTATATCACTTTAGTTATACAGAAAATATTTTGACTGAAACCAAATTAAAAAAAGAAAACGCATTAATCACTTCGAATGAAATTTGGGAATTATCTACCACCAAACTAAAAATTTTAGGAAACATTCAAACGGTAAGTCAAATTACAGAAATCGAATTTTTAGATAAAAACAAAACAGCTTCGCAAACCGTTGATAAAACAAGAAGAGAAGGGTTTGAATTTACTTTAACGAAAGATTTTGAAGTACATTTATCTACAAAAACACAAATAAATAAATATAAGTTCAACGCCGTCACGCGTCGCTACGATCCAAAAAAATAAATTTTAGATTAAAGACTAAAGATAATAGACTTGTAGTTTACAGAACTGCGCTTTTTATATGCACGCCTATTATTTTTTAGTATATTTGAATAAATTTTCCAATCATGTCTAAACCACAATTAACAGAAATTTTAAATATAAAATACCCTATTATCATGGCGCCTATGTTTTTGGTATCCAATACTAAAATGGTTATTGAAGGTATGAAAAGCGGTGTAGCAGGTTGTATTCCTGCCTTAAATTATAGAACATTAGAAGAATTACGAAGCGCCATCATAGAATTGAGAAATGCAAAAGTGGTTGGTGGCAGCTTTGGTTTTAATTTAATCGTAAATAAATCGAACCTTAAATACAAAGAGCAATTACGTGTTTTATGTGAAGAAAAAGTCGATTTTATTTTAACATCATTAGGTTCACCAGAAGAAACTATTAATCAAGCACACCAAGTAGGTGTCAAAGTATTTTGTGATGTCACCGATTTAACCTTTGCTAAAAAAGTGGAACATTTAGGTGCGGATGCATTAGTGGCTGTAAACAATGAAGCCGGCGGACACAGAGGAAATCTTTCACCTGAAACATTAATCAAACAATTAAACGAGGGTACTTCCCTACCCGTTATTTCCGCTGGTGGAGTAAGCAAAAAAACAGATGTTGATAAAATGCTTTCCTTTGGTGCAATTGGCGTTTCTGTCGGAAGTCCGTTTATTGCTTCAACAGAAGCTGGCGTTTCGCAAGAATACAAACAAGCTTGTGTAGATTATGGCGCTAAAGACATTATAATGACCGAACGTATTTCGGGCACTCCTTGTTCGGTAATCAATACGCCTTATGTTCAAAAAGTAGGCACAAAAACCACTTGGCTGGAACAACTTTTAAATAAAAACAAAAGTTTAAAAAAATGGGTCAAAATGATTCGTTTTTACATCGGAATGAAAGCAACTGAAAAAGCAGCAACTGAAGTAACCTACAAAACGGTTTGGGTCGCAGGTCCAAGTATTGAAGACACGCACGCTATTTTACCTGTTGCAGAAATTGTAAAAATACTAACGGTTTAATATGTACGAGACGCTTTTTACTTTTTTAAATCGATATTTTAAAAAAGCGACACTTTTTAAAGTAGGTTTTAACCTTTCGCCTATGTATAAAAGAAGTTGTGGTAAAATTATATTCGCTTCTGAAAATTTACATTTAGTAAAAATCAAAATTCCTTTATCGTACAAAAACAAAAATTATGTAGGTTCCATATTTGGTGGCAGTTTGTTTGCAGCAACCGACCCAATATATATGATTCAATTGATGCAAATTTTAGGAAAAGACTACGTAGTTTGGGATAAAAAAACGGATATCAAATTTAAACGCCCAGCATACGAACACGCCTTTGCTACGTTTGAATTTTCTACAACAGAAATTAATGAAATCGTAAAAAAAGTACAAGCTGAAAACGAAATGGATTATACGAAAACACTTCATATTACGGCTAAAAACGGTACTGTTTTCGCAGAATTAGACAAAACGCTATATATTGCTACAAAGGTGTATTATAAAGAAAAAAGGGGGTTGAAAAATTAAATAAGTTATTTTAATATAACTTGACCAATTAACAATTCTCCCGAATGAAGTATCACATTAATTATTTTAGAATTCCTAACTAGTACTTCTTTATCTATCTTTGCTAAAAATGAAAAAATAAGAATTTCACCTTGATTCACTTCTATTGTATATTTACCATTTTGATCTGTGTTAGTTGAATTCTTTGTACCTTTTATTTTAATAATAGCACCTGGTAAAGGTTGGCCATAAACATTTTTAACTAAACCACTAACAATAATTTTCTTAACAGAATCTGAAGCTTTATTCAAGTATTTAAAATCCGTTTGTTCTACAACAGGTTTTTCTTGCGCCACTACATTCTCAGCTCCCAATCCAAAAAACGCTAAAACGGTGGTAGCAAAATAACCAAAATAATTAGATTTTGTTTTCGTTTTGATTAAATTTCTATTGAGATTAGAAACGTCAATTCTTGCACATAAATTATCATTTTTGGTAACTACTTTAATTATTTCATTATCAGATAAATATGTAAAATCGAAAACCCTTTTCTGACAAGACGCACAAAATCGACCTTTTTCCACAGGTGTCATATTTTGCCAACCTTCATGGCAAGGTTCTGGAATGGATATTTGAATTTTATGTTTCATAAGTTAAAGATACAAATTTCACAGAGATTCGCAAAATTTTCTCAGAGATACACAAAAATTACGTTCTACAAAGAACACAAAGAAAATCTGCCAAATCTGCGTTCCTATTCAAACAAAAAAAAGCCTGTAAGAAATCCCTACAGGCCTTATATATAGTTAAAAGCGTTTATGATAAAACTGCTTTTAAATCACCATTCATTGCTCTTACTGCATCAGCAGATTTAGCAAAAGTAGCTTTTTCAGCATCGTTTAATTGTACATCAACAATTTCTTGTACTCCGTTTTTACCAATAATACAAGGTACACCTAAACAAATATCTGATTGTCCGTATTCACCTTCTAATAAAACAGAACAAGCAATCATTTTGTTTTGGTTATTTAAGATAGAATCTACTAAATATGCCACAGAAGCTCCTGGAGCATACCAAGCTGAAGTACCTAATAAACCTGTTAATGTAGCACCACCTACCATAGTGTCAGCCGCTACTTTATCCAATGCCTCTTGAGATAAATAGTTAGACACTGGCGCTCCGTTGTAAGAAGCCAAACGTGTTAATGGAATCATAGTAGTATCACCATGACCACCAATAACCATACCTTGTACGTCGTTAGCTGGTTTGTTTAATGCTTTTGATAAATAATATTTGAAACGTGAGCTATCTAAAGCACCACCCATTCCAATAATTCTGTTTTTTGGTAAACCTGTAGCTTTTAACGTTAAATACGTCATCGTATCCATAGGATTAGAAACAACTACGATAATGGTATCAGGTGAAAATTTTAAAATGTTTTCCGCAACAGATTTTACAATTCCAGCGTTGATTCCGATTAACTCTTCACGAGTCATACCTGGTTTTCTTGGAATTCCAGAAGTAATTACTACTACATCTGAATCAGCTGTTTTAGAATAATCATTAGTTACTCCTGATACTTGCGTGTTAAAACCTGTAGTTGTAGCACATTGCATGATGTCCATTGCTTTTCCTTCAGCAAATCCTTCTTTAATGTCTAATAAAACTACTTCACTTGCAATTCCTCTGTAAGAAATCACGTCAGCACATGATGCACCTACATTTCCTGCACCTACTATTGTTACTTTCATTGTATAAATTATATTGAGTTGTTATTTTTTACAAAAATATTGATAATGAAACAATTTTACGTTATTTCACGATTATTTTTTTTATGATTTGTTTATCATTTGTGTTAATTTTAACAAAATACATTCCTGCTTGAAAAGAAATAGGAATTATTTGATCTTCAATACCTGTTTTTTCAAAAACTTTCGTTCCCAACACAGAGAAAATTTCTACTTTGGAAAGATTCGTAATACCTGAAACAAAAATATGTTCTGTAGCCGGATTTGGATATACTTTTACATCTGTTGTTTCAAAACTTTCCGAAGCCAATGCTGCAAACCAAGGTTGTCCGAATTGCGAACCAAAAATATAATTTGCCAATAAAGGATAATCGATAAATGGATTTCTGTTGTATTGCCAAGTTTGTATATAATTGTTTCGATTCATTTCAAAATCGTCTCTCGGATCCGAAAGGTTCCAACTTAATAAGGTAGCTAAATCGCCAATATTTCCTGAAGGATTTGCGCCATTGTTTTCGCTTGGATCGCCATTTACAACATTTAAACCGTTAAATCGAACCGCCATGTAAAAACAAGCTCTTGCCACATCACCTCGCCAAGAACCTTGAGTACCTGTAGCTCCGGCATAAACAGTTGCGGAATTCACCGTACCATAATTTTTATTATTTCTGGATGAATTTTCTTGTCCGTTTACTGCTCTTATATGATGTGCGTCTGAAACACCGTCGACAGTTGCAGCAGCACTCGTGGAAGTCCAAACTCCAATTCCATCTGCCGAATCATTATTTGCCACTTCAAAACCACCTCTCGATTGACAAAAAATGTGTTCTCTATTCCATTTACCTACAATACTGGAACTTTGTTGTTGGTCTATTTTAGACATCGGTTGTTCCAAGTAAATTTCCCATATTTGCCCACTATTCAAAGGATTTTGATCCGAAGTTTTTAAAATTTCCCAAATATCTGCATAACTATGTAATCGAACCACAGACGGATTCGCAATTATATTTTGCACGGCTTGTTTCAATGCTGCACCAGAAAGTCCTTCTAAAGATGCATAATAACCTGCTGGAGCGGTACTTGAAACCGTGTTGTAAGTAGGCGCTAAAGGCGTTCCGAAATTTAAGACTTGAAAATCCGTATCTGCCACTCGCCTTACAATCGAATTATTACTCGAAACTACATTTACAGGTAAACCCGAAATAAAAAGGACAAATTCTTCATCGCCTTCTTCCAAAGTATCATCAATTAACGTAATTGTTTTTGTAACTGAAGTAGCACCAGAAGGTATGGTTACTGAATTAGTAGTATCAAAAGTATAATCTGCTGAATTGAAATTTCCATTATTTAAAGAAATGGAAAAAGTTGTAGTTGCGGTTACTGGCGTATCTGTAGTAAATGTAATAGTAACGGTTTGTCCTTCAGTATACGTATTCGCATTAAAAGTGGTAGTCATATAATTTAAAACAATTCCTGAACCGTCATTATTCATACCTGGTGTAGGTGCTTTTACTTCATACGTACCATCAACTTTTCTTTGAATTGAATGATTTGCCGCATTTGAAGTGGCGTTTTCGTTTACACAAACCGTTAGATTTAAAATAGTCATTAACGCGGTTGGTTGTGTAGAAGCTGTATTTGAATAAGCAATGGCGTGAACCAAACCCGTGGCTGTTGCAGGAGTATTTAAAGGAAAATCGGTATCATTTGCTTGATACAATGCAATAGCATCAGGTCCGTTTTGAAGCGTAGCATCTAACATAGACAAGGCAGGTGTTGGTGTTAGCAAAACATTGCCTACTAAAAAATTCCCATTTACATCTGTTGAATAACCATCTAAATCAATAGCGTTGTAACTTAAAGTTCCTGCATAAGGACTTGTACTTGAAGCATTAAAAAAAACCAATACATATCCATTTAATGAAAAATTAGCTGTAGCGGATTTTAATTCAATAAATTCTTTTTGATCTGTAGAAGGGGTATCAGGGTCTATTTCATTAATTACGACTTGAGAAAAAGTAATATTGGAAATCAGAAGTAATAAAAATAATTTTATTTTCATTTAATTTTCATTTGAAAAGTTACACAAAACTAGTCATAATTAAGGTGATTTCTTATGATTATTTCCTTTTTTTTAGTAATATTGACTTCTTTAAAGAAAAAATGACAAAAATTAGAATCGTATTTTTTATTTTATTTGCCCTACAATCCTTCTCACAAAATGAGATTACTATTGATGCGAAACTCCTTGAAAACGGAAAGAAAATTGTTGTTTTTGAAGAAATTACAGTTAAAAATACTTCAAATAATACGCTTTCAGAAATTGTCTTAAACGATTGGAATCACGCTTTTTCCAGTAAAAGCTCAGCTTTAGCAAAAAAGTTTTCAGATGAATTCAATAGAAGTTATCACCTTTCAAGCAATACGGAACGTGGTGGAACCAATATAATTTCGATTACTGATGAAAATAAAAAGTCGTTATTGTATTTCCGAAAACCAAATCAAATCGATATTGTTATCATTCCTCTCGAAAAACCTTTAGCAATAGGAGAATTTAAAACTATCAAAATAGCATATGAAATCACGCTGCCAAACTCTAAATTCACAAAATTTGGATATTCTGAAAACAAACTGTATTTAAGAAATTGTTTTTTAACGCTTTCCAAATTAGATTCCGAAAGTCAAAGCGAAGAAAATAGTGATGATTTAACTTCAGAAATAGCGAGTTACACCATTGAAATACAGCATACTAATTATCTTATCAATTCTGATTTAGAAGTTGAAAAAACTTCTGATACTACTTCGAAATTAACTGGAAGTTCTCGAACCAATTTTGCAATTGTATTAGAAAAGAAAAATAGCTACGAAACCTATAAAAATAAGGAAACAATAATTGTTAGCAATTTAAAATCTGTCGATTTAAGTGAAAACCAAAAGAATCAAATTATTGATAAAATTACCAATTATGTAGCTGATAATTTAGGAAAATCTCAACAAAACAAAATAATGGTTTCGCAAGAGGACTATGACCGTGAAGCATTTTATGGGTTGAATGAACTGCCTTCTTTTATTTCTCCATTTAACGATGATTTTGTATTTGAATTGAAATTCTTAAAAACCTATTTAAATAATTATTTAATGGCGAATTTGAAAATTAATTTCAGAAAAGACCATTGGATTTTAGAAGGCATTCAGCATTATTATTTAAAAAAATATATCGATGAAAACTATCCAGAAACTAAAGCTTTTGGAAAATTAGCTCGATTTAAAATACTAAAAAAGTACAAGATAATTTCTATGAATTTTACCGAACAATTCATTTATAATTATTTATTAATGGCGCGAAAAAATATTGATCAACCCGTTGGAACAGATAAAAATACCCAAATAAAATTCAATGAAAGAATAGCCGGAAAATTTAAATCCGGGCTTTCGCTACATTATTTGAACGCTTATTTAAGAGAAAATTATGTAGAAAATTCAATTAAACAATATATAGAATTAAATAAATTCAAATGTACTGATAGTCAAAATTTTAAGTCAATTTTAGAATATAATTCAAAACAAGATATAAATTGGTTTTTTAACGAATTAATTTATTCCAGAAATAAGATTGATTACAAAATTATTCAAGCCAAAAAAACAAACGATACTATAGACGTAACAATCAAAAATGTAGGGGATGCCAAAGTGCCTATTTCTATTTCAGGATATCATAAAAACAAATTAATTAGTAAAAACTGGATTCATAATCAATCCGACATTTTTACATTTTCAATACAAAACGATAGTATAACAAAATTCGTTTTAAACGATACGTATGAAATTCCAGAATTAAACAACAATAACAATTCGTACAAATTAAAAAACCGATTTTTTGGGAACAGGAAAATTAGATTTACCTTTTTTAAAGACATTGAAAATCCAAAATACAACCAAGTGTTTTTCGTTCCAACTGCCGAATATAACTTATATGACGGCTTGTTATTGGGTATGAATTTCAATAACAAATCGGTAATTGACAGACCGTTTAATTACGATATTTCGCCTAATTTTTCTTCTAAAACTGGAACACTTGCTGGAGGCGCTGGATTTAGTTTTAACGATATTAACCGCAACAGTACTCATTTTAACACCCGATATGCTGTTTCAGGAACCCGTTTACACTATGCGCCTGATGCCTTTTATACTAAAATTACACCAAGTGTAAATTTCAGATTTAGACATCCAAATTTTAGAAAAAACCAAGGTGAAGGCTTATTAATACGACAGGTATACGTAAACAGAGAAAAATCGAATTTTGTTTCTACAAAAAATTCAGAAAATTATTCTGTATTTAATTTACGATATGGCTATGCAAATAGCGAATTAATAGAACAATTTTCTTACGGAACCGATTTACAAATTTCAAATCGTTTTGGAAAAATATCTGGGCAAATGCAATATCGAAAACTATTTGAGAATAACCGATTTATTAATTTAAGGGCTTTTGCTGGCGTTTTTACACATAATGATACCCAAAACAATTTCTTTAGTTTTGGAATTGATAGGCCTTCCGACTATTTATTTGATTATGCCTTAATTGGACGTAGTGAAAGTACAGGTTTATTTAGTCGACAATTTGTAAATGCAGAAGGCGCTTTTAAATCTAAATTTGCGACACGTTTTGCCAATCAATATATTCTTACCGCAAATGCTAGTTTTACCATTTGGGACTGGATAGAAATGTATGGAGATGTTGGAACGTTTAAAAACGAAGGATACAAACCGCAATATATCTATGATAGTGGCATTCGCTTAAATTTAGTGCAAGATTATTTTGAATTATATTTGCCTGTATATTCTTCAAATGGCTTTGAATTAAACGACAAAAATTACGGCGAACGCATCAGATTTATTATCACGTTAAGTCCAAAAACATTAACCTCTTTATTTACAAGAAGATGGTTTTAAATTTATTTGTTTTATTTACAAATTTCAGTTTCTAAATTTATAATTTTTATGCATTATTCGTAAATAATAGTTACTATTTCGAAATAATACTACGTTTTTTACAACCAAACATCAATATTTTTATTCATTATTCATAAAAATAACCTTCACGTAGTACCATTTCGTTTTTTTGTTTAAATTTGTAACATAGCAAAGTAATATTATGAGCAAAACTAAGACGGCAGAAACATTATCTTTCGAAGATTTCAAAAAAGAAGTTTTACACGATTTTAAAATCGCATCCGTTAGTCGCGAGTGTAGTCTTTTAGGACGAAAAGAAGTCCTTACCGGAAAAGCAAAATTTGGTATTTTTGGCGATGGTAAAGAAGTACCTCAATTGGCCTTAGCGAAAGCCTTTCAAAATGGTGATTTTCGCTCAGGATATTACCGTGACCAAACGTTTATGATGGCTATAGGCGAATTGTCAATTGTTCAGTTTTTCGCAGGATTATATGGTCACGCCGATATTAATTTTGATCCAATGAGTGCGGGTCGACAAATGGGTGGGCATTTTGCCACACATTCGTTAGACGAAAACGGAAATTGGAAAAATTTAACCCAACAAAAAAATTCAAGTGCCGACATCTCTCCTACTGCTGGGCAAATGCCACGTTTATTAGGTTTAGCACAAGCCTCAAAAATATATAGAAATGTAACAGAAATTCCTGCTGAAAATAATTTTTCAGTACAAGGTAACGAAGTCGCTTGGGGAACAATTGGAAATGCTTCTACATCAGAAGGGTTGTTTTTTGAAACCATAAATGCTGCTGGTGTGTTACAAGTTCCAATGGTAATGAGCGTTTGGGATGACGAATACGGAATTTCAGTTCACGCCAAATATCAAACTACAAAAGAAAACATATCCGAAATATTAAAAGGATTACAACGCGATGACGCAAACAACGGGTACGAAATTTTCCGTGTGAAAGGTTGGGATTATCCCGCGTTAGTTGACACGTATCAAAAAGCTTCTAAAATTGCACGAACAGAACATGTGCCGATTTTAATTCACGTAAACGAATTAACACAGCCACAAGGCCATTCTACTTCAGGTTCACACGAGCGATACAAAAACGCGGATCGTTTGGCTTGGGAAATAGAATTTGACTGTAATGCACAAATGAAAAAATGGATGATTGAAAACAATATTGCTACTTTAGATGAATTAGACGATATTGAAAAAGCATCTAAAAAAGAAGTTTTAGAAGGTAAAAAAGAAGCTTGGGCAAATTATTTATCTTCCATAAAAGAAGATCAAGCGGCTACAATAGCTGTTCTAAATCAAGTCGCACAAAACTCAGAAAATAAAGTTTTTATTGAAAAATACGCGAATGATATCGCTGCGATAAAAGAACCAATTAGAAAAGATTTGTTGGTAGTTGCCAGAAAAGTACTACGTATGCTTTCCGGTTCTGATAGAGCGACTTTAGCGACTTATATTTCAAATTTTATTGCGCGTATTCAACCTAAATACAGTTCGCATTTACATTCAGAATCGAAACAAAATAGTGCTTCAACTACTGAAGTTAAACCAATTTACGATGAAACTGCCGAAGAAGTAGATGCTCGTTTGGTGTTAAGAGATAACTTCGATAAAATTTTCGCAACGTATCCAGAAACGTTAGTCTTTGGTGAAGATGCTGGAAATATTGGCGATGTAAACCAAGGCTTAGAAGGTATGCAAGAAAAATACGGCGAAATGCGTGTTTCAGATGCTGGAATTCGTGAAGCCACCATTTTAGGTCAAGGTATAGGAATGGCGATGCGTGGTTTACGTCCGATTGCAGAAATTCAGTATTTAGATTATTTGTTATACGCCATTCAGATTATGAGTGACGATTTGGCTACGCTTCAATACAGAACACATGGTCGTCAGAAAGCACCTTTAATTATTAGAACACGCGGACACCGATTAGAAGGTATTTGGCATTCAGGTTCGCCAATGGGAATGATTATTAATGCCATTCGTGGAATTCACGTTTTGGTACCAAGAAATATGACCAAAGCTGCAGGATTTTATAATACCTTATTAAAAACAGATGAACCTGCTTTAGTAATTGAATGTTTAAATGGCTACCGTTTAAAAGAAAAAATGCCAACCAACTTAGGTGAATTCCAAACGCCAATTGGTGTCGTAGAAACCATCAAAGAAGGAAAAGACATTACATTAGTTTCATACGGTTCTACGTTAAGAATTGTAGAACAAGCCGCAAAAGAATTATTAGAAAACGGAATTGATGCTGAAATTATTGATATTCAAAGTTTATTGCCTTTTGACATTGCTCACGATATAGTAAAATCAGTAGCGAAAACCAATCGATTATTAGTGATTGACGAAGACGTTCCTGGTGGAGCAAGTGCTTTTATTTTACAAGAAATTATTGAAAATCAAAATGCGTACCAATATTTAGATAGTGCACCGCAAACCTTAACCGCTAAGGCACACCGTCCAAGTTACGGAACAGATGGTGATTATTTTTCTAAACCAAGTGCAGAAGATATTTTTGAAAAAGTGTACGAAATGATGCATGAAGCAAATCCGAACAAATTTTCGAAGTTGTATTAATTTAAATAAACAATAATAATTCTTATATTCCCAAATGGCAAACACCTACATCGCATACCATTTTACAATTGAACCTATAGAACTAGGTTCACAAATTTTAATTGCACAATTAGAAGAAACCGCTTTTGAAAGCTTTGAAGAATCCGAAGAAGGTGTTTCGGCTTACGTTCAAAAAGACGTTTGGTCTGAGAACATTTTAAGCGAAATTGAAATTCTTACGAATGAAAATTTCAAAATTTCTTACACAACTAATGAAATTGAGCCCGTAAATTGGAACGAAGAATGGGAAAAGAACTTCTCTCCTATTGATGTGGACGGAATTTGTCACGTTCGTGCACCTTTTCATCCAGCTACTAATGCCAAATATGAAATCGTAATTGAGCCAAAAATGAGTTTTGGAACAGGACATCACGAAACCACACATATGATGATTCAACATCTATTAGAGTTAGAAGTTGCCAACAAAAAAACCATTGATATGGGTTGCGGAACAGCCATTTTAGCCATTTTAGCTGAAATGAAAGGTGCACATCCTATTGATGCTGTGGATATAGATAATTGGTGTTATTTTAACTCCATTGAAAACGCTGAACGTAATATTTGCAAACACATATCCGTATACGAAGGCGATGCATCTTGGTTAAATGACGGTCAGAAATACGATGTATTTATTGCCAACATCAACAGAAACATTTTATTAAACGATATGGCGACTTATGTAAACTGTATGAATGATAATGCCGTTTTATTATTAAGCGGATTTTATACAGAAGATTTTGAAGCTATCAATGAATGTTGTGAAAAATTAGGTCTGACTTTTGAATCGAAAAAAGAAAGAAACAATTGGTTAGGTTTGAAATATAGTAAAAATTAGTAATTTTACATTATACTAAATTATTAGTTATGAGTACATTAACAGAAACATTAGACGAAGTATTAGTTGAAGAAGCCGTTGGTAATAACAACGAAATTGTTTTATATAACGATGATATAAATACTTTTGATCACGTTATTGAATCTTTAGTGAAAATTTGTAATCATACTTGGGAACAAGCGGAACAATGTGCCATTTTAGTGCATTATAAAGGACAATGTACTGTAAAAACTGGCGAATTACCAAAATTAAAGCCACAATGTGCTTCCCTGCAAGATGCAGGTTTAAGTGCTGTAATCATATAAAAAAATCGACCAATTGGTCGATTTTTTGTTTTAAGATGTTATTTTTCCAAAAGCACAACTTACATAAGATTTGGCTTTTGATGTTAACGAATTCGCTTCACCATCTTCGGGATAACCTATTTCAGCTAACGTATTCTTTACTATCTCTAAAGTATGCGCTGCAGAATATTCAAAAGTAACGGAATTATCTTCCACTTCTATACTAACTTCGGAAACATCATCTAAAGCATTTAATTTTTTTGAAATCGTATTGGCACAACCGCCACATTTCAAGTTTTGTATATGGACTATAGTTTTCATTGTTTTTTATTTTATATCGTAAATTTACAAAAAGTATAACGATAAAAACCTGATAAATATCACTTTAACATAAAATTAATGTGGCAATTTATTTTTCAAAATTCCATATATATAAGTACCTAATAGAGCTCCTAACAATACGACGCAAATTGACAAGACACCATTTCCGATTAAAATAAAAATAGGTCCCGGACAACAGCCTACTAATCCCCATCCCAATCCAAACATAGTGCCGCCAATAATATATCTTGAATAAGAAAAATCTTTATCTTGAATTTTTATTTCTGCTCCTTTAAAACCTTGAATTTCTTTCTTTTTTATTAGATAAATTCCTGTTACACCTACAAAAATTGCGGTTACAATAATACCATACATGTGAAAACTTTGAAACATAAACATTTCATAAATTCTGTACCAAGAAACGGCTTCCGCTTTAGTTAAAACAATTCCGAAAACAATTCCAACTATAAAAAACTTTACTAATTTCATTACGAACCAAAAATTAAAGGGATTAAAAAATGTGCCGAAATTAATCCGCCCAGAAAAAAGCCAATCACTGCAATTAAAGAAGGGATTTGCAAATTACTTAACCCAGAAATAGCGTGACCAGAAGTACAACCACCTGCGTAAGGCGTACCAAAACCAATCAAAAATCCACCAAATAGCAAAATAAAAAATCCTTTTAATGTAAATGCATTTTCTAGACTAAATAAAGCGTCAGGACCTAATTTACCATTAGGAACATCAATATTTAATTGTTGTAAACTGGCAATTGTTTTCGGATTTATTTGAAGTACACTTGTAGCATCCATCAAAAAATAAGAAGCTATAAAACCCCCAACTACGGCACCCAAGGCAATAGATAAGTTCCATTTTTGTTCCTTCCAATCAAAATTAAAATACTCAATTTTTTTCTTTGGAAATGACATACTACAAATGGTTCTTAGGTTAGAAGACATACCAAACGTTTTACCAAAATAGGTTAAAACCAGCATAATAAGTCCGATTAAAAAACCAGAAATAGCCCAGTGCCAAGTACCTTGAATTACTTCCATAATTTGTTAAATTGTATTTAATGAATTACTATATTTGTTTCCGATTTTAAGCGCTTCTATTTTAAGATAATAAGTAGTAGTTAAAATCTAAACAGCAGTTTGCTGTCGGAGTATTTTAAACCGTTTTCAAAGATACAAAAAATGAATAAATTTAAAATAGAATTTAAGTGGGCAATATACTACACTTTTTTAGGAATTATGTGGTTTCAACTAGAAAAATATTTAGGTTTTCATGATACAAACATTGCCAATCACCCAATATTTACAAATTTAGTATTTATTTTAATATTTGGAATTTACATTCTTTTTCTATTAGATAAGAAAAAAAACTTTTTCAATGGCATAATGTCTTGGCAACAAGGGTTCCTTTCTGGTGTGATTTTAGCAATTTTCGCTATGATTTTAACACCATTTGCGCTATATTTTTCATTAAAGTATGTGAACCCTGATTTTTTTACAAATATGATAAACTATTCCGTTTCTAAAGGGATGAAACTAGAAAATGCACAAGCTATGTTTGACATAACCGCATATATGATTTTTGCAACTTTTGGAACACTATCTTTTGGTATCATATTTGCAGCTTTAGCAGCATTACTTGTAAAAACTAAAAATAAATAATTATGAGAAAGTTAATCATCTTTAGTTTCATTCTTGTACTTTGCGTGTCATGTGTAAGTACAAAAAACACGATTCAAAATATAGATGACACAGCTGTATTACCTAAAATTGTTGTAGGACAATTTGAATTACTGGAAACAGCCACCGATTTGCAATACGGATACAGTGAATTTTATCCAATAAATTTAGGTTTTTCTACGTATGAAAACAGCAACAACCAAAACGTGAATCGTTTTTTTAATAGCTTTACGGGTGCAAATGGAGAAAAAGTAACCTATCAAATTTTAGAAACATGTTGTCCGTTTCCTTCTAAACACAATAAGATGGGAGCTGGAACTTTAGTGTTATATGAAATCTATTTAGACGGAAAAGCATCCAATAAAAAAATATACATCAATACTTTTGAAAAAGGCAAAATAATGTGTCCAAAAGGATTTATAATTAAAAAAATTGAAACTTCTGGTAACTAAAACGCGAACCTTTGTTATCTTTGCACCTTAAAATTCAACAAAATGAACTTAGATCATATTCCACAAATTAAACATACAAAAAGCGGGAATTTTTTCGTTTTAGCTGGACCTTGCGCCATTGAAGGCGAAGAAATGGCGTTACGAATAGCTGAAAAATTAGTTGCTATAACCGATAATTTACAAATTCCATTTGTTTTCAAAGGAAGTTTCAAAAAAGCAAATCGTTCAAGAATTGATAGTTTTTCTGGTATTGGTGATGAAAAAGCATTAAAAATATTGGAAAAAGTTTCAAAAGAATTTGGCGTACCTACTGTCACGGATATTCATACCAACGAAGATGCTGCAATGGCGGCTTCGTATGTTGATGTCTTGCAAATTCCTGCATTTTTAGTTCGTCAAACAGATTTAGTAGTAGCTGCTGCCAAAACAGGTAAAACAGTAAATTTGAAAAAAGGACAATTTATGAGTCCGGAAAGTATGAAACACGCAGCTCAAAAAGTAAAGGATTGTGGGAACGATAACTTTATGATTACCGATAGAGGTACCATGTTTGGTTACCAAGATATGATTGTAGATTTTAGAGGTATTCCAACTATGAAAGAATTTGGAACTACTGTTTTAGACGTAACGCATTCTTTACAACAGCCAAATCAAACCAGTGGGGTAACTGGTGGAAGACCAGATATGATTGAAACCATAGCCAAAGCAGGAATTGTAACAGGTGTAGATGGAATATTTATTGAAACCCATTTTGATCCAGCAAATGCTAAAAGTGATGGCGCCAACATGTTGCATTTAGACTATTTTGAAGGTTTAATGACCAAGTTAGTTGCCATCAGAAAAACTATAAATAAATTTTAATACACCATACAAAATCCCCAAATGAAAAAAATTTTAACGCTTGTTATTGCTTTACTTACGATAACAAGTTTTGCACAAACTGAAAACCAAGTAGATTTATCTATTCAAAAAGAAAAATATACCGCACATAATAAAGGAAAATTCTTTTTTTACTGGGGAGGTAACAGAGCCTACTACTCTACTTCAGATATTCGATTTACAGGTGCTGATTACGATTTTACATTAAATGACGTAACGGCGCACGACAGACCAAAAGGGTATCATTTAGATTTTATAAATCCTTCAAGAATGACAATTCCTCAAACTAATTTTAGAATGGGTTATTTTATTAATGACCATTATAATATTTCAATAGGATGGGATCATATGAAGTATGTAATGTATCAAAATAAAGTAGTGCGTTACAGCGGAAATTATCCAAATGAAGGCACTTTTGATGAAAGTTTACCAGGAAATGAGTTGCTACTTACCGATAAATTTTTAACATTTGAACATACCGATGGGTTAAATTATATTCATCCTGAAATTACGCGGGTGGATGACATTTCAAAATGGTTTAATTTACCAAATACAGACAAATTTCAAATCAATTTATCAGAAGGATTTGGTGCTGGCGTTTTATTACCCAAAACCAATACAAAATTATTTGACAAAGAAAGATACGATGAGTTTCACTTATCCGGATTCGGTATTTCTGCAAAAGCGGGATTGACTTTTACGTTTTTCAAACATTATTTCATTCAAACCGAATTAAAAACGGGTTATATTGAAATGAACGACATTCGCACCACATTTGATTCAGCAGACAAAGCACAACAAAACTTTTGGTTTTTTCAAAATATGATTGCCTTTGGTGGTATATTTAAAATCTAGATTACAAAATACTAATAAAAAAGTCCATCAGAGTAATTCTGACGGACTTTTTTTATGTTGAAAATGAATAGGTTTAATGACCTCCTTCAGATTCAATGGTATCAATATTAATATTTTGATTTTTTAATGACTTTTTAATTAATAATGTTAAAATCAATAATCCAGCAAAACAAAAAGCAGCAATCAAATAAGAAAAATGTATATCCCATGAATCTCCAATTGCTCCTTGGAATGGAGGAATAATAGCACCTCCTAAAATCATAGTAATTAAAAAAGCTGAACCTTGACTTGTATGTTTTCCTAATCCTGTAACTGATAAAGCAAAAATACAAGGCCACATAACAGAGCAAAACAATCCGCCTGAGATAAATGCGAAAACAGAAACTATCCCAGTTGTAAATGTACCAATTAGCATTGAAACAATTGCTAATGTGCTAACATAAATCATTGTTTTAACAGGCTTTTCATTTGACATTAAAAAAGCAACTATTCCAATTAAAATAACAATTGAATAACTATATAAGTCTGAAATATCTGTACCTTTTAACGAGTTTGCATACAAAATAATACCAAAAGCTATAAAAGGTACGATTACAGTAGCGATTATTTTTGGGATTCTACTTAATTGAAAAACACTTATTGCCCCTATCCATCTTCCAATCATTAAACTTCCCCAATATAAAGAAATGTATTTAGAAATTTGCGCATCGTTTAATCCATCTGGTGTTAAATAACCTGGTGTTTTTAATAAAGCGCCAAAATTATTATCAATTGATACTTCAACTCCAACATAAACAAAAATAGCAATCATACCATATACTAATTGAGGATATTTCATTGCACCCCAACCTTCCGAATTTTTTAGAGCAAGTTTATTTGAATATATTAAAATACCAAGAATAGATAGTAATAAAAGCATCAATAATATTGTTTTAGAGACTGATGTCACATTTCCGATTAATATTAAACCTAAAATAGCTATAGTAATGGCAATTAAGGCTTTACTGGCATTTGGTGAATTCTCAATTGACTCATCATTTTTTCCAGAAGGCAATTTGGAAAAAGTAAATATTAATGCAACGAACAAAAACACACCAGCTAAAATTAAATATAAAGTATTAATATTAGATGGTGATGGTTCAACATCAGATGTTAAACTACCAAATAAAAAATAACTAACAATTATAGGTCCAACTGTAGTACCTAATGAGTTAATACCACCTGCAAAATTTAATCTGTGAGCACCAGTAGTTTCATCACCTAAGGAAATTGCAAAAGGTTGAGCTGCGGTTTGTTGAAGTGAAAAACCTAATGCAACAATAAATAATGATAATAACATTAATCCAAAAGAATTTGCATTTGTACTTGGTATCATTATTAAAGCACCAACAATAGAAATAAATAATCCAATAATAATTGCCTTTTTATAACCAACTTTGTTTACAATATCATATTTTAAAAATGCAGAACCTAAGTATAAAATTAATGAACCTATAAAATATGCACCAAAAAAGGCTGAACCAAGTAATTGAGATTCAAAATTTGTAAGCTTAAAATGATTTTGACAAAAAGGAATTAATATTCCATTTGATGCAGCAACAAAGCCCCAAAAAAAGAATACCGTTACAAGAGTCAATAAAGCTGGGTAATTTGTTTGTTTATTTTCTGTGTTCATAAAAGTAGTTTATTATATTAATAGTTTTTAGTTTAGTTAATTGCTAAATAACAAAATATTATGTCATTAAATTATAAAAACAGAAATTAATTTTTAACGAAAACGTTATAGTTGTGTTTTTGTATAGTTACTATTAAATATAGTAGTTAAAATAATTAATGAACTTATAAAAAAGTGTGATATAAACTAGTTTTGATTATCTAAATAATCTTGCAAATACGCAAATCGTGTTGTTAGTTTTCCGTTTTCAGTAATTTTTGCTCTGCTCAAAACGCCTGAAGTATCTTCATTAAAAAAAGCAGGAATTACGTGTTCTAAAAACATTTCTCCAAAGCCTTCGCTGGCGTCTTTTGGCAATTCGCAAGGCAAATTATCTACTGCCATTACTACAATAGCGCTGGGATGAAACATATCTACTTCTTTATGTTCGCTAGGCAAATAACCATAATTTGGATTGGCAATAGTACTTGCACGTAACGTACAAGCAATAGGCCCGTCGATGTCACAAGAAATATCGGCAACCACTTTAATTTTACAATTTGGAGTGGCTAACATGTTTTGTGTTAATATTTCTGGAGCACCATTTCCGTAAAAATGTCCTGCCATAAAAATATCAGAAACTGTAGTAAAACGCTCAAAATTAGAAGTGAAATGTTCGGGATTTGAATAAAATTCTGCTTTATTAAACTCAATACCGGATTGATGACGATTATAATCTTGAACATCAATCATAGTATACACAGGATAGGTGTACGTTTTTGATAGATAATCTGAAACAGAAACTTCTTTGATTTTCATACCATCTAACATTTCTTTAGCACCAAATGCCACTTTTCCTTTTCCTGATAAGACAATTTTTATTGGTGGTAAAAAAGGTTTCTTAAGTTGCGAAATCAAAGCGTCTTGATTGGCTAATGTTTCTGCTTTTGGTAATGAAAAAAGCTCAAATTTTAACCCGAATGCTCTAATTCCGTTGTACGCACCTACAATTCCAGCGTATCTTCCAAAACCAATTAATCGCGTATTTTTTTCATTAACTACTGTTTCGTGGTCGTACAAATCGATATTTTTATCTATACACGCTTGTAATAATTTTCTATTATAAGCTTGCTTTTTAATCGTATGAGAAAAGAAAAAATATTTTTTATTTGGGATTAATGCTTCAACAGGTACTTCTTTTACGCCAAGTAGTACGTCACAATCATCCATATTATCCGAAACTTCAAAACCTTTTTCAATATATTCAGCATCTGTAAAGACACGAATATCTGAACTTTCTACTTTAAAGTCAGCATTTGGAAACTGTTTTTTTACAAGTAAAAGTTCTGAAGGTGAGAACACTACTCTTCTATCTGGAGGATTTTTCCTTTCTTTAATTATTCCGAATTTCATTTTATTTAGGTTTAGGGCTTTTTGTATTTTTTTAACACAATTTACTTGTATTACTTTACAAATATAACATTTTTGATTTTGAGTATAAAACTTTTCTTCTTGAATAATTTATTGTAATTTTGGCATCCATTTAATTTAAAGTTGCGTAATTAATAGTAACGAAATTAAATGAAATCGGGGTCGACTGGTTTTGACAGCAAGTGGCACTAATTAGTAAGCATGTCGAGCATTGTATTTTTGGCTCGTAAATATCAATCATACACACTTTTTAAACGGCGAAAATACTTACGCTTTAGCTGCATAATCCGAATTATAGTACGATAATGCCATGTCCCAACCAGGTTGGGAAGCTGGATTTCTCTCAAAAGCCTTGGTTTGTGGCGGTTGGTTTAGAGGAATGGTAAAAATAAACCTAGGAATGGTAAAACTTTAAATCCACTCTGACATTAATAAAGTTAAGCGAATAGTGGCTGTTTTTGGCCAAGCTATTTTGTCGAAAATCTAAACAAAAACTAAACATGTAGAACGCTTTTTGATGGCTTGTTTGGACGAGAGTTCGATTCTCTCCGACTCCACAAAAAACCCTGTAAAGTATCTATTTTACAGGGTTTTTTATTTATAGTTGCCGTTTTTGTTGCTGTTTTTTTTCTAAAAAAACATAACTTTTACTTATGAAAATTCTAAATCTTGCTACCTCTTCAAACTAAAATGCCCTTTAAAAGTTCTACCATCTTCTAAATTAATTACATACCAATAATCGGATGATGGTGCATTTTTTCCATTATATGTGCCGTCCCAACCTTTGGAAAGCGGTAAAATCTCCTTTATCAATTTTCCGTATCTATCAAAAATATAAATAGTTGTTTTAGCGTTATAAGTAGTACTTACTCCATTTATGTTCCAATAATCATTATAACCGTCGTTATTTGGCGTAAAATAGTTTGGAATACCTAACAAACTAATGTCTTTTTCAGCTATACCACAATCATTAGTGTCTTTTACATAAACTGTATATAAACCTGATGATACATTATAAAAAATATTGCTAATCTGATAGTTTTCGCCATCCAGACTGTATTCGTAATCACCGGAACCACTTACATTTACAAGTATTGAATTGTTATCTGACAAATCATTAATAACAATATTTTCAATAGTTGCAATATTAGAAGCCGTTACAGTAATCGTTCTTGTTTTAGTGCAGTTTTGGGCATTTGTAACCACTACTTTATAGCTTCCTTCTGTATTTATTACTAAAGAGTAATTCGTTTCACCACTTAATATAGTTCCATCTAAAAACCATTGATAACTGAAATTGTTTATGATTGAAACATCTTCTAAACCCGCATCGATAGTTTTAATAAAGTTTGGATTATTACTACACACTAATTCAGTACCAACGGTATTGATTCGTGGTGTTGGCTTCACAACAAAAGGAATACTTAACGTCGCTTTACAAGTAGTGTTAATAGGATTAATTACTTCTGCTGTTATGGTTTGTGTGGTTGTTGTAAAAGGGTTAGGTAACGGACTTGGTAATGCCGCTCCATTAGCAGCATAATAATTCACTAGCATTCCCGATTGCGAACCTAAAATTGTGGTTTGAAATGTACTTGTATTAAACGAGAATAATCCATCTTGTAATAGCGGATTTACTTCATCGTCACAAACTATGGTTAACGTTGAAGCGATTGGAAAAGCTTCTGGTAAATCATCAACTATGAATTGAATCGTAGCTTCATCATAACAAGCGGTTGTTGTGTTATTTGTTGCTCTAGCAGTAATGGTTTGTGAACTCGTTACAAACGGATTAGGCAAAGGACTTGGTAAAGCATTTCCGTTTTGGTCTTTATAAGTTATTGACACATTTGTTAAACCATTCAATAATGTAGTTTGCAAATTGCTCGTATCGAATCCGAAAATTCCATCTTGATTGTCATCACAATGATTCAAAACTATATTTTCAATAAAAGGAATTCGTTCTACATGTAAAGTAATATGATGCCCTAAACCTAAACAATCATTATTGACTTGACTATCCACTCGAACATAAATATTTTGAGTAATCGGATAACCTAAATTTGTATAATTAGAAGTATTAGCAATAGCATTTTGCTCTGCTAAAGCATCGGCTTGATTTTTATAATATTTTATTGTTAGCAATTGTCCAGCAGGATATAAAGCTTGAATTTGTGTTGTAACACTACTAAAATTAAATGTTGCAATTCCATCTGTATTAGAACCAGATAATGCATCATCACAAACTGTAAAAACTTTCTGAAAACTTGAAGGAATTGAAGTTGTGGAAACATTTAAATTTAAAGTTCCAACTCTAAAACAACCATGTACATTTTCTACACGTACATATACCACATCATTACTTACGACTTGATTGATATATGCTGTTGGGCTTGTAATACTTGCAATGGTATTGTTATTTTGAGCATCGGTTGAATTTTCAAAATAAGTAAAAGTTAATCCTGTGGTGCTAGCCACAAAAGCATTTTCTGCTTCTTTTAAGTTGAACGCACTAAAACCATCGTTGTTATCATCGCATTGTTTTAAGGTAACAATTGAATTAATAATGGGTAAACTAAAAACCTCTATTTGAAAAGAAGTTGTGCCAAAACATGTAGTATTTAAGTTATTTACTACTTTAACATAAATAGTTTCAACAATATTTGTATTAACATAACTAGAAGGATTGCTAATTAATTGTGTTAATGCCGAATCATGATAATAATTTATTGTGAAATCAGAAGTAGGCTGTCCTCCAAGAATAATACTATTATTTTGAGTTAAATTAAAAATAATTTTTCCGTCATTATTTGTTCCAAAACTAGTATTATCACAGTTTCTGATTGCAGGTGCTACTATTGTTGCCGTTGGAGAAAAAACTTGAATAGTGAACGAAGTGGTTTGTTTACATGTTCCATTATTTACTTCTGCAATAATTGTTTGAGATCCAAAAGCTGCTAAATTTATATAACTACTTGGTGCAGAAATAGAAACATTATTACTATAGTCAGAGGCAGAAGCAAAGTATTTTACAATATGAGTGGCACTACTTTGACCATTTAATATAACATTCGATTTAGTTGTTAAATCAAAACTAGTGAAACCATCAGAATCAGTGTCGCAAAGTAATATATTTGTAGGTTGTGTTGCAGTTGGCGGAACGGAAACTGTAATATTTTGAGTAGCGGTTCCAGTACCATAAGGTGTAACTACATTTACTGTTACTGGAAATACTCCTGTACTATTGTAAATATTGTTACCTATTATACTATTTGAACTATTTCCATCACCGAAAGTCCACGTTGCACTTATAACAGGTTGATTAGTATTAAACTCAAAAGTGGTGCTTTGACCAACACAAGCATTCTGAAAAGAAATTGTTGGTGTAAAGAAAAAAGATTGGTTAAAAGACGGCAAACCACTTTTAGATAATTTTCCAGCCAAATCTATAGCACTAAATTGAAAATTACAACCCGTACCAACAACATTTGGATTGTGTATTACTCCAAGTTTAGCTAAATTAAATTGAGCTACATAAATTTTATTATCTGGCCCGATTTGTAATGCTCCTACTCTGTTTGAAGTTGTACCTGTGTAAATTGTTATTTTAGAATTAGGTATGTCACCAGCTTCTAAATTAAACTGATATAATTTTCCTCCAAAAGATTGTGTTACATATAATACCTTTTCATTAGGTGAAAAAGCAACACCATATAATTCACCAGTTTCTGTTAATAATGTTTGAGGATTTGATAATACACCCGTTACATTATTAAAATCAAATAATTGCACAAAATCAGAAGTGCTTGTTATGGCTAATTTTTTTCCGCTTGGTGAAAATTTAATGTGACCAGCAGCTTGAAAACCTATACCTGTTATGGGCAATCCAATTGGTGTAATAATTGGCGTGGAAGATAACCCAGATGCAGATAATATATGAGCATTGAAATTATTATTGTCCCAACTATGAGTAACTACCCAAAAGTCTATGCCATTTGCGTGTTTGGTAATGCCGATACTTTCGATTGTTGGCGTATAAACTAAAATATTTTTTTGTGCTGTAACATCGCCTAAGCCGTTATTTAAATTTAAATCTATAATAGAATATCTAAAACCATTAGGCTCATGCTCTCTATCTGTGGTAAAAACATAAAACAAATTAGTTGAACCTGGTTTTTTAACAATAGTAGCTGATTGTGTACTTGAAGGATCACCCATTAAACCTGAACCATTTGCCATTATTTGATGGTTTTTGTTGTAAACCGTGATGCCATCTGTGTAAAACAACAACTGACCTGAAGCATCAGACAAAGTAGCGCAACCTTCTAAGGTAGCCAATTGCCCATCAGTAAGTGCCGTAACAGAACCATCTGTATTAAATTTTATACCCGCATTATAGCCAAAATACCAAATACTGGCTTCGCCTTGAGGAAAAGTCAATATTGGAAGAAATAAAAATAGTATTTTTATGTTAATTTTGAAATTCATTTTGTTTTTTAATCACTCAATTAATTTTTAAAAAAACATTATAATTTTTATTATAATACATATTCTTTATAGAATTATTTATTTGGGTAGTTGAAATAGAATAACCATTCAATATTTTTTTTAATTCTCTTTTTCCAATTACTTTTCCAACATACTCATTTATTTCTTTTTTCTCATAATTTCCATTACTATCAGGATTATAAATTGCAAAAATTTTATTTTTTTCATAAATAAAATAGGTGTCTCCAAAACCTTTAATCATAAAAACAAAAAATTTTCTCTCTAACATGAGTTTCATTAAAAAACCATGTATCCCACCATACATTATGGGATTATTAAAATCATACTCAATTAAACTAAAATCAACAATATCACTTTTTTCCTTCAGTAAATATCTAGTATTCATAATTAATCTATCTTTTAAATAAATATTAAAATATTGACTTTCGAAATCATTTTCAAAATTAATATAATTTATAAAATTTTCTCTGCGACAAATTTTTGCATTTGTTTTAATTTCAAATTGAGGAATAGACTTAATATGAAAACTATCAATATCATAAGAAATTAAATATTTAAATTCTTTTGGATTAAAAATTTGTTTAATACTATCAAAATTATTATATGTATAATAATATCTTTCATTAAAATTTAAATTAGCCTTTTCTGAATAATTAGTTAAATTGATATTAAGTTTTATAGAATCACTTTGACTATATATATTAAAACTAATTAAAATAAGACTTATTTTCTTTATAATCATCTCCATAAACTAAACATCGTTTGTATTTTATCTACACTAAAACCAGACCATCTTGCAGGATCCATTAATATAAACCTATATTCTAATGTTGTAGCATTTTGTTGTACAGTGTTTATTAAACTTGCGTGATGGAGATTTGGACTGGTTGAAATTGGCATCCAACTTATTTGAACAACTCTACCTAAATTCATCTCACTAATTGCAAAAGTAAATCTATTTGCATTTTTTGAATCGTTGACTTGATATCCATCACTTTTATATTTTGGTATTACAAGTTCACTTCTTAGACCATTACTATAAACATCATTATACCATTTTTCATTTACTTCTCTATCAGCTGTTTTAAAAAATTTCATATCAACTGAAACTTTACAATGATAAGTGCAGGTAAAATCTTCACTTTGAGATGAATATTCTAAATTTGAAGTAACTATGTCAATCCATTTACCTTTAAAAATATTTTCTTTATAATTATAATAGTCATTTATACTTTTATTAGAATTATAACCAACAACAACATATCCATGCTCCTCTACAGGATTTCCTCCTCCAAAATCTTTTGGTGTATCATTTTTACCATAATTATCTATGTATGCGTTTAAATAATTGGTACTTGCTGTAGAAGCCGCAGAACCTGCCGCACCCAAACCTGCATTTATCCATGTGGTAGAGTCCCATTTAAATGGGTTTAATTGCCCACCACTAGCTTCAAAACCTGATTTATATGCATTAAATAGGGCCGAAACTACAAAACTCCAAAACTCACCTGTGGGGTCAGTATATTTGGTTGGGTTATTCATTACATAACTATAACGGTTATAGTTTTGTGTATTGTATGGGTCCTGAATATTATTATCAGGCTGTAAAAATCTATGTACCATTGGGTCATATAATCTACCATTCATGTGTATTAAAACCACACCTTGTAAATGTTCGTGACCCGTATAACCTCTATCAATGAACGTTAATTTGTTTAAATTATTGCCTGCTCCGTCTTTAACTTCTGCAATATTTCCCCAAACATCAAATCTTCTTTTTTCAACAATTGCGCCAACTTCATTTGTAATAGCCACTATACTACTTTGGTAATCTCTATGCAAATAATAGTACTTTTTAGTTGTTCCGTCGCTTTTTAAAATAATTGGAGCACTATATGCATCACCACCTATATAAGTAATAAACTCCGTAGTACCAGTTGCAATATTTTGCTTAATTTCCATTGAACCATCTGCTGAATAGTGTTTTCTTAAAGGTCTTAAATATTTATCATCTTGTAGTCCACCATAATACATACTTGAACGGTCATTGTTAAGATTATAAATAAAGCTTAATTTATCTTTTCCTTGTTCATTAATATTTATTGGGCTTTTAAAAGAATTATATGTTATGTCTAAGCCACTTCTGCTTTGATAATAAGCATCAGCTTCAGGGGTCAAAGATACAGAAGAATTTTGAAATGCCTTTCCAGAAATTGCATAATTATGCGTTCCGATTGGACTTGTGTCAATTCTTCCTAAATTATCATAGGTTTGTGTGACTTGACTAACGTTTATATCTGTATATGCACTTAATCGGTCTAAACTATCATGTTGAAATTCTTCATAAAAAAATCCGAACATACCATTATACCTTTCTACTAAATTTCCCCTAATCGGCTCAAATAAGGTTTCTAAATACATAATATTAGTTGTACCAAAATCATGGTTTAGATAATTTGGAAACCCAAATGTATCATAATTATTTGTAACTTTAATATCATTACCATAGTTACCAGAGGTAATTTTACCAGTTGCATTTGTGTTATTTGTTTGCCAAAGTATTTTATTTGTTGCATTATCAATAATTTGCCAAGGTAGTCCATTTTTATATGAGTTTCTTACCCATATGTCTGAACGTTTACTGTCATAGGTATTAATAGCTGTATACAATTCTTTTTCTGGTCTACCGAAAGAATCAAAATGTGTTGCTCTCTGGTAATAGGCATTAAAACCACTTTCATCTGAAAAATTTAGTCTTTTATAATTATCATATCCATAACTATATAGGGTAAAAAAACCTCCTATAAAATCATCATATCGAATATTTGTTAAAAGTTTGGTAGTAGGATTATAAGTATAAACCGTTTTTGAATTTGTTGGGTCACCATTTAAACCAATTATTGTTTTTTGAGTTACTTTCCCAAAATTATCAAAAGTATATGTTGTTACTCCTTTTGGAGCAATTTCTTTTATTGTCTCTCCAAACTCATTATATTGATATTGATAGGTACCAGCAGAAGGATCTATTAATTTTGTCTTTCTTCCCCAACCATCTTGCTCAATAGTTGTTATTACACCTTCAAAATTTGTCTGTTTTAAGTTTCCATTGGCATAATAGCTATATATAATTGTTCCACCATTAGGTGAGTCTGTTACAGAAATAACTTGCCCGATACTATTTTTTATAGTTTGTTTACTTTTAAAAGAATCTGATTCAGTCGTTGTTAATCCGTTGTATGTATAAGTAGAAATTTTTCCAGGAGAACTATTAGATTTTAATGTTTTGGTTTCAATTAATCTTCCGTAAATATCATATTTCATTTCATTCCAAACGGGATAATTTCCAAGCCCTAAAGTTTCAAAATAAGGTTGACTTTTTAATATCGGTTTATCATTGTTATCATAAACCGTACTTACATAAGACCATTTATCATCAATTAATTTTGAACCTTCATGTGTTTTTCTGCCTAAATCGTCAGTAACAATAATCTCACTACTAGCATCCGATCTATTAGTAGTTAATTTAACACCACCATTAGAAATATTTTCGTAGGTGTATATTAATTCTTTGCCTAAAAAATCAATAACCTTAGTTTTTTTTCCCCACTTATCATATTCAAAATTTGTAATAAGTGGAAATCCAGCATTAGAAGGTAACGTTTCAGAACTTAATGTTCCTGTTGCTTGATTATAGGCATATTGGGTAATTAATCCTTCAATATCTGTTTTTTTTGTAATAAATCTTCGTGAAGTAGCATCATACTCAAAAGCTGTAACTCTATTTGTCATTCCTGTAGCAGTTAATGTTTTTTTAGTTATGTTTCCATAAATATCATGTTCGTAATCTTCAGTAATGTAATTAGTATTATGTCCTTTCTTTTTTACTTGTTTTAAAAGATTGGCATTATATGTATAAAGTTCTTCTGAACTAGTTACATTATTACTTGGCAATATTGTAGTCGTACTATTTTTGGCCTTTAATCTATCAATCATATACGGATTTGCTATTGGCAAATCGTAATTAAAAATAGCTGTTGTTATTTGTTCTGTAGTTGCTCCATTTTTAGTTGTTGAAGTAATTTGAGTTAAATTATTATTTGAGTTATGCTGATTAATAACACTTAAGCTTGTATTGTCTAATCCATTATATTGTTGACTTTGAAGCATTTTTAATTTAAAAACTTTATTTACTTGTAATGCATTTGTATTATAAGTATTAATTGTTTTACTAATAAATGTTGGTGGATTATAATTATAGGTTGGTGAAACCAATCCACTTACAACAAAACTTTTTGCTATTGCTCCCCTTAAATTAATATCTGCAATAGAAATATTTGAAATAATTTTGGAATCATCATTGAACCAATTGGTTTGCATAGTTGATTTAAAACCTAAAAATCCTAAACCTTCATTATTGGTAACTGCACTATCATATGAAAACAGTTTTTTATTGTAAACTGTTGAGCTTTGTCTTTCAACCATTGTTACTAAGTTTAATGAAGTAGCGTTTTTTATATCAAAATTCGGATAATTTAAAGGCGTGTTTGTATAATTATAAACAGGTATTGAAGAGCCAATTGGTATCGTCTCTTGAAACTTTAATGGTTGGTAAGTGATAGATTCACTAACTCCATTACCTAAAGTTACTTTTTTTAATAACACATCAGCTGCGTGATTTCTTGAACTAGAAATAGAATAAAGTTCCTTTCCTACAATATATGTATAATCTAAATTTAAAAAATCAGGTTTATTAATATTTGTCGTTAATAATATAGCTCCTATTTTACTTGAAGGCAAGAGTCTAGTTATCGGAGGGCTAAAAGTTATATCATTAGAGGCAATACTTTTATTACTATATAATTTCAAAAATTTTTCTATTGTTTGTCCACTTTGATATATATCGGTAACAAATTCTGTTAAATTTCCCTGCCCGTCAAAATATCTTGACCTGACTAAATCTTTAAAAATATGCTTTTGAAACATAATATCTGATTTTCCATCTCCATTAAAATCTTTTACAAAAAATATAGTTTCTTCAACAATGTAAGTCTCCTTTGTAACAGTTCCTGAAACGTTAAGAATATTTCCATTATATTCATATTCAACATACTGCTTACGATAAGAATCATAGTTAATACCTAAATTTTTTGTAAATGAAACAAAAGTTAGCCCGTTAGAAATATAAAATTTCCAATTACCGTTATTATTTAAAGGATTTGAAGGCATCACAATATCACTTTTACCATCACCATTAAAATCACCAATGTATTTTTTACTACTATAATTAAAGATTTCACCCGTAATGTGGCAAAGCTGAACCATTCCAGTAAAAGTTGAATTAAAAGTAAAAACACGAATACCGTTATAATCGAATATAACAAAATCTGATTTTCCATCACCATTAAAATCTAAAACTTGAATATCTGTATTAGCAGTAATCTTATTATTTGAAGTTGGACTAGTTGGGTTTATATCGGGAATTTTACCACAATATTTATTATAATTAGTAGTTATATCTTTCCTCAAGTCAATAAAATAAACATCTTTTTGAATCGACAAGCAATTTCCGTTTGAAAATGGATAACTACCAATAATCATTACATTATCAGTAATTCCGTCTCCATTAAAATCTCCAGGCAAAAATATTTTATCAAAATTTGATGCATTTATTCCATTGCATGGAAAAATAATGCTTTTTGTTTGATCTAAAGCTATTGTATTAGAAGATAATGCATAAGTATCAAATGAGATAGTTTGAGAAAAAGGCAATTGATTAACTACTGTAAAAGCCTGTTCTGGTTTTAATTTATATCCTGATGCAGAAGTACCAGTTAATATTGTTGAAGGAAATAATGTGTGAATTTTTGTGCTTATATTAATCTGCAATTGAATGGATATAGGATTACCTCCAGATCCAACATTTTTATACAACCATAGTTTGTTTTGTTCAGATTGATATTGATTTCCTATGAATAAATAATCATCACTGCCATTACCGTCAAAATCTGCATTTATTGCACTAAATTTATCATAATCAAAACTTTTATCTAAAGTATGGTTAAAATAACTCCCTGACATAATTTGATTGGAATCATTATATTCAAAAACTGTGGGATTCAAACTAACACTGTTATCTCCACTTTTTTTAATCCAAATCAGTGATTGAATGTTCAAGTAAATAATTTCTATAATCAATATTACTTCCTTTAACGTTTATACTACTTAGAATTTTAGTATTCATAATATTTTGCCCTTCAATATAGCCTTGTTCAATTCTAACTCTGTTTTTATAAACAAATGCTATTTCATTAAGCGTTTGATTTGTCCCAACTGAACCATATTTAATATTGCTAATATTTAAGTTATTGTTAAACAAGTTATAAAAGTAATTTATTCTAATTCCTTGTGGGTTTTGCCAATATGTTAAAGCCCAAGTAGTTAAAGATTTTGAATCTGTAGAATTTCCATAATGAGCGATAGAACCATCTGGATATTGTACAAGAAAATACGTGCTAAAAGCTGTTATTTTAACATTTGAAAAAGTTTCTGTTTCATATACACTGCCAGCTGCTCCATAAGTCCCTGATTTTAAAATCAATCTTTGTCCGTCTAAAGCCAAGCGGTCAAATGAATCAAAATCAATAGGATCAGATATACCATCATGAAATTTAGTAGATGGAATACGTGAAATTTGTGATAATCCAGCAAGATTCCAACCATAACCAGCTAATCCGTTACCTCCTTGACTATTATAATTTAATGAAATTTGTGGAACTACACCGTTCAATCCTGGTGGTACAGCAATAGGAATTGTATATGTTGCAGCTCCTGTAAGTGAAACGGATAAACTTCCATTAGTTGTACCAACTTCATTTGAATTACCTGTTTGAGCATTTGATAAAAAGGTTAATGTAACCGAAAGTATTAAGAAAATTTTTTTCATAATTTAGTTTTTGATGATTTTTATAGATTTTTGCTCTCCAGTTGCATAATTTAAATTTAATATGTAATTACCAGAAGTATATTCTTGGAAAGATATAATCGTTTTATTTTCACTTAAACTATTTATATTTCTTATTAATTGACCATTTATATTATAAATATCAATACTCAAAACTTTATTATCATTAACCAACTGCCATTCTAAATATAGTTCATTTTGCACGGGATTTGGATAAAAAGAAATTACATCTTCAGGAAAGAATTTCTGTAAATCTGAAGTTTCTAAATCTTCAAACTCCTTGATGGGTAAATTTGATTGCCTGCAACTTATACAATATGAGCGAGAAATTTGATTTCCAGCTACATCATAAGCAAATGTAATTTTTTGAGCCATTCCATTTATACCAAAACAGAATAAAAATAGTCCTAGAAGTTTTTTCATAATTAAGTATTTAAGTTGTTGTTTAATCTTTTTCAATAAGGTGTAATATAATTTGCCAATTTTAAAAATATTATTTTACAATTAGTATACGAAAATGAACATTACCTATCGAAAATTAACAT
>NZ_JBIKJI010000087.1:0-8855 GCF_044361065.1 Flavobacterium sp. | reverse complement strand
TCACAGTTAATGTATTCATTACCCCAACTTCTGAAGGTTTTGCTCCAACAATTTTTGATAATGGATCGCAAAATCTTTCATGATAATCCCACCAAGGTTTTTCTGAATAAAAATGACCTTCTACAGCCATATTTGCCCAATCATCCATAATATCATCAACATATTTTTTGGTGATTTTTGGTTGTAATCCTAATGAGTTTCCTGTAAAATAAATTACATTTTGATTGTTATGTTGTGGAAAATAAAATTCGTTTTTATACGATTTTAATTCATCTTGAACATCTAAACTTCTTGCGAATTCTTTAGTATTTTGAAAGTTCATTTTTAGTAGGTTTTAAAGCGTAAAAGTAACAAAAAAATAAGATATAAAAAAACCCAACTACATGTTGGGTTTATATTTTAATAATCTGAATAGGTTCAGATAATCAATTATTTAATTTGATTATAAAATTAACATCGCATCACCATAAGAATAGAAATTATATTTTTCTTTTATGGCAATTTCGTATGCTTTTTTCATTAAATCGTGTCCACAAAAAGCAGAAACCATCATTAAAAGCGTTGATTTTGGTGTATGAAAATTAGAAACCATAGCGTCTGCTAAGCTAAAATCGTATGGTGGATAAATAAATTTGTTTGTCCAACCTGAATATGGATTTAACGTTCGCATTGAAGAAACTGTACTTTCCATGGCACGCATAGAAGTAGTTCCGATACAACATACTTTATTTTTTTTCGTTCTGGCTCCGTTGATAATATCACACGCTTCTTGTGTGACTACCATTTCTTCCGAATCCATTTTATGTTTTGATAAATCTTCTACTTCAACTGGGTTAAAAGTACCTAATCCTACGTGTAGAGTAACTTCTGCAAAATTAATTCCTTTGATTTCCAAACGTTTCATTAAATGCTTAGAAAAATGCAAACCAGCAGTTGGTGCTGCTACTGAACCTTCTTCTTTAGCGTAAATAGTTTGGTAACGCTCCGCGTCTTCTGGAGTAACTTCACGATTAATATATTTTGGTATAGGTGTTTCCCCTAATTCAATTAATTTTTCTCTAAATTCTTCATAAGAACCGTCATATAAAAAACGTAATGTTCTTCCTCTTGAGGTAGTATTATCAATAACTTCGGCAACTAACGAATCGTCATCTCCAAAATATAATTTATTTCCAATTCTAATTTTACGAGCTGGATCTACTAAAACATCCCATAAACGTTGTTCCGCATTTAATTCTCTTAATAAGAAAACTTCAATTCTTGCACCTGTTTTTTCTTTATTTCCGTATAAACGAGCTGGAAAAACCTTAGAATTATTAAGCACCATTACATCACCATCATCAAAATAGTCAATAATATCTTTAAACATCTTATGTTCAATTTCACCCGTTTTTCTATGAATCACCATTAATCGAGATTCATCTCTATTTTCTGAAGGAAATTCGGCTAATAATTCTTCTGGCAAATTAAACTGGAAGTGTGATAATTTCATATTTTGAGTTTAAAAGTTTAGGGTTTAAAAGTTTATGCATTTCAAACCGTGTGCAAATATACGATTGTGAGATAGGCGTTGTCAAGTAAAAACGTATATATTTTTGAATTCATCGCAAAGACGGCAATTCGCAACGTATTTTTAATGAATAAAGTAAGAGAAACTTTAAGAAACCTAAATTTTAACTATAAACGACTTCATAGAAATTACAAATAAGTTGAAATAAAAAAGTCCCGAATAATCGGGACTTTTAATTTTATTTTCTGTCTTCAAACTTAACAAAGTCTCTTAATGGATGACCTGTATATACTTGTCTTGGACGACCAATTGGTTCTTTATTAACACGCATTTCTTTCCATTGTGCAATCCAACCTGGTAAACGACCAATTGCGAATAAAACCGTAAACATATCTGTAGGAATTCCTAATGCACGGTAAATAATACCTGAATAGAAGTCAACGTTTGGATATAATTTTCTTTCTACGAAATACGGATCTACTAGAGCAGATTCTTCTAATTTTTTTGCAATAGCTAAGATTGGGTCATTCACACCTAATTCAGCTAAAACTTCGTCTGCCGCTTTTTTGATGATTTTTGCTCTTGGATCGAAATTTTTATATACTCTATGTCCAAATCCCATTAAACGGAATTCGTCATTTTTATCTTTTGCTTTAGCTAAATATTTATCAGCATCACCACCATCTTTTTGAATGGCTTCTAACATTTCCAATACAGCTTGATTTGCACCACCATGTAATGGACCCCAAAGTGCTGAAACCCCAGCAGAGATTGATGCAAATAATCCAGCATGAGAAGAACCTACCATACGAACCGTAGAAGTAGAACAGTTTTGCTCATGATCTGCGTGTAAAATAAATAATTTATCTAATGCCGCTACAACGGTAGGGTTAATATTATATGGTCCTGTAGGCAATTTAAACATTAATTGCATAAAATTATCTACATACCCAATAGTATTGTCATAATAATTTAACGGAAATCCCATACTTTTTCTGTATGTCCAAGTTGCTAAAACTAGGAATTTACCCATAGTTTTACAAATGGCTTCATACATTTCTTTTTCGTTTTCAACATTTACTACTTTTGGATTAAAAGCAGTAAGTGCACTTGTTAATGCAGATAAAACTCCCATTGGATGGGCTGTTTTTGGAAAACCATCAATGATGTTTTTCATTTCTTCATTAACTAAAGTATATTTATGAATATCCTTTTCGAAATCTGACAATTGTTTTTTGGTTGGTAATTCACCAAAAATCACTAAATAAGAAACCTCTAAAAAGTTTCCTTTAGCAGCTAAATCCTCGATAGAATAACCACGGTATCTTAAAATTCCTTCTTCACCATCAAGAAACGTAATGTCACTTTTGCAAACACCTGAATTTTTATATCCTGGGTCGTAAGTAATAGCACCTGATAAATCTCTTAATTTACTAATATCAATTGCAGTTTCATTTTCGCTTCCCACCATAACAGGAAGTTCATATTTGTTACCATTGATTTCTAAAATTGCATTTTTTGACATGATAATATGTATATATTTTAAGTGTAAAATTCTTAATTGCGAATTTAATAATTAATTCTTGAACTTTAAAATTTATGTATAGATAAATTGCACAATAGGTATATATAAAATTTATAGTGTGCAAAGATCTAAAATTGGTTTTCTAATTATTAAAATTAGACAAAAAATAATATTCAAAAAGCGTACCAAAAATTAAATATTTCGCAAAAAAAACACCTAAAAAGTTTTTTAAACCATTTAGGTGAAATATTTGGTATATTTATGAGATACTGAAATGAGTTCAGTAAAATAATTGTATTATTTTATTTTAAAAGCGTTTGCACCAGGAAAATATGCAACTTCGTTTAATTCTTCTTCAATACGTAATAATTGATTATATTTTGCCATACGATCTGAACGAGAAGCAGAACCGGTTTTAATTTGTCCGCAGTTTAATGCTACAGCTAAATCGGCTATTGTATTATCTTCTGTTTCTCCAGAACGGTGACTCATAACTGAAGTATATCCTGCGTTATGTGCCATATTAACAGCTGCAATAGTTTCAGATAACGTACCAATTTGGTTTACTTTAATTAAAATTGAATTGGCAATTCCTTCTTTGATACCACGAGAAAGTCTTTCTACATTCGTAACAAATAAATCGTCACCAACTAATTGTACTTTATTACCAATTTTATCGGTTAAGTATTTCCAACCTTTCCAATCATCTTCGTACATTCCATCTTCAATAGAAATAATTGGATATTTTGAAGCCAATTCAGCTAAATAATCGGCTTGTTCTTCAGACGTTCTAATTTTTCCACCAGCGCCTTCAAATTTTGTATAATCGTATTTTCCATCTACATAAAATTCTGAAGCTGCACAATCTAAAGCAATCATAACATCATCTCCAAAAGAATATCCCGCTTTCTCAACTGCTAATTTAATTGTATCTAAAGCATCTTCAGTTCCACCTGCTAAATTAGGCGCAAAACCACCTTCATCTCCAACAGCTGTTGACAAGTTTCTATCGTGTAATACTTTTTTCAGGTTGTGAAAAATCTCAGTACCCATTTGCATAGCGTGAGTAAATGAAGTTGCTTTTACTGGAATAATCATAAATTCCTGAAATGCAATTGGCGCATCTGAATGTGAACCACCATTAATGATATTCATCATTGGAACGGGCAACGTATTTCCAGAAACTCCACCAACATATCTATATAAAGGCATACCTAATTCGTTTGCAGCAGCTTTCGCGACAGCTAAAGACACACCTAAAATGGCATTAGCTCCAAGATTTGATTTATTTGGCGTACCGTCTAATTCAATCATCATTTTATCGATAGCATTTTGTTCAAAAACGGACATACCTACTAATTCTGAAGCAATAGTTGCGTTTACATTTTCAACGGCTTTTAAAACACCTTTTCCCATATAGGCTTTTCCGCCGTCACGTAATTCAACTGCTTCGTGTTCGCCGGTAGAAGCACCAGAAGGAACTGCCGCTCTTCCTAAAATTCCATTTTCTGTAATTACATCTACTTCAATAGTAGGATTACCTCTTGAATCTAATATTTGTCGTGCGTGAACTTTAATTATTATGCTCATATTTATTATTTTTTTAATTCTAAATTATTAACTAAACAAAGTTAAATATATTTTATTTCGAATTTCGTAATTATAATAAAACTTATAAACGATAACGTTTTAGTTTTTAGAAGTTTTTATGTTCGTAATAAAATCATCGAATAAATAACTTGAATCGTGTGGTCCAGGACTTGCTTCAGGATGATATTGTACTGAAAAACAGTTTTTTGATTTCATTTTCATACCTGCAACCGTTCCGTCATTTAAATGAACGTGTGTTAATTCAAAATCTGGGTGTTTTTCTAATTCTTCTTTATTTACAGCAAAACCGTGATTTTGAGACGTAATTTCGCCTTTACCTGTTACCAAATTTTTTACAGGATGATTAATTCCTCTATGTCCATTAAACATTTTATACGTTGAAATTCCATTTGCTAAAGCAATCACTTGATGACCTAAACAAATTCCAAATAATGGTTTGTTTTCAGCTAAAATATTTCTTGCTACTTCTTGTGCAGAAGCTAAAGGATCTGGATCTCCAGGGCCGTTTGATAAAAAATAGCCATCCGGATTAAATGCTTTCATTTCGTTAAAAGTAGTATTAAATGGATATACTTTAATATAACAATCGCGTTTTGCTAAGTTTCTTAAGATGTTGGTTTTAATACCTAAATCTAAAGCTGCAATTTTATAAGTAGCATTCTCATTCCCGAAAAAATAAGGTTCTTTAGTCGAAACCACAGAAGCTAAATCCAAACCTTCCATATTAGGAGCTTGTTCTAACTTTACTTTTAAATCTTCTATTGAAGTTCCATCTGTAGAAATAATTGCATTCATAGCTCCATTATCTCTAATATAACTTACTAAAGCGCGTGTATCAACATCTGAAATCACAATTAAATTTTGTTTTTCAAGATAATCATACAAACTTTCAGATGCATCTTCGCGAGAATAGTTCATACTAAAATTTTTACAAACTAATCCTGAAATTTTAACAGAATCTGATTCCACTTCTTTTGTATTTACACCATAATTTCCAATATGCGCATTGGTTGTAACCATAATTTGCCCATAATATGAAGGATCAGTAAATATTTCTTGATAGCCGGTTGTACCTGTATTAAATGCAATTTCCCCAAAAGTTGTACCTGAAATTCCAATTGATTTTCCGTAGAAAATAGTCCCGTCTTTAAGTAAGAGAACTGCTTGTTGTTTGTTGTTGTATTTCATCAGTTGTTGTAGTTTTTAAAAAAGAGATAAGCATCAAATTTTGAGTTACCTAATTTATATTGCAAAATTACGTTATAGTATTTATAAAAAAAAAGGATAAACAAAAATTTGTTTATCCTTTTTTAATTATTTTAAATCAATCGTTTCATAATTATTCAGAAGCTTCTGTTGTATCAGTTGATTCAGTTGACTCAGCAGCTGGAGTTTCTGCTACAGTATCATCTGCTTTTTTAGATTTACCTCTACGAGTAGATGCTTTTTTAACTTCTTTTTTAGCAGTTGAATAAATAGTATTAAAATCTACAAGTTCAATCATAGCCATATCAGCGTTATCCCCTAAACGGTTTCCTAACTTAATAATACGAGTATAACCTCCTGGACGATCAGCTACTTTATCAGCTACTTCTCTGAACAATTCAGTAACAGCATATTTACTTCTTAAATAAGAAAAACAAATACGTCTGTTGTGCGTTGTATCTTCTTTTGATTTTGTTACAAGAGGCTCAATAAATTGTTTTAAAGCTTTTGCTTTTGCAACAGTTGTATTGATACGCTTGTGTTCAATTAGAGAACATGCCATATTAGCAAGCATTGCTTTTCTATGACCTGTTTGTCTACTTAAATGATTGAATTTTTTTCCGTGTCTCATGACGTAATTATTTTATCTTCATCTTGCATCAATCCGCTTTGGAGAGCAAAATATGAATGAATTATTCTTTATCTAATTTGTATTTTGCTAAATCCATTCCGAATGTAAGGTTTTTATTCGCCACTAACTCATCTAATTCAGTTAGAGATTTTTTACCGAAATTACGGAATTTCATTAAATCGTTTTTGTTGAAAGAAACTAAGTCTCCTAATGTATCCACTTCAGCCGCTTTTAAGCAGTTTAATGCTCTAACTGATAAATCCATATCAACTAATTTAGTTTTCAATAGTTGTCTCATATGTAATGATTCTTCATCATACGATTCAGTTTGAGCAATTTCATCAGCCTCAAGAGTGATTCTTTCGTCAGAAAACAACATAAAATGGTGAATCAACGTTTTAGCTGCTTCTGTTAATGCATCTTTAGGATTAATTGAACCATCAGTTTTGATTTCGAAAACTAATTTTTCGTAATCTGTTTTTTGTTCAACACGGAAGTTTTCAATAGAATACTTCACATTTTTTACAGGGGTGTAAATAGAGTCTGTAAAAATTGTTCCAATAGGAGCATTAGGTTTTTTATTTTCTTCAGCAGGAACATATCCTCTACCTTTTTCGATAGAAAGTTCCATGTTGATAGTTGTTTTGCTATCTAAATTACAAATTACTAAATCTGGATTTAAAACTTGAAAACCAGAAATAAATTTTTGGAAATCACCAGCTGTAATTTGATCTTTACCAGAAAGAGAAATAGAAACTGATTCGTTATCTACATCTTCAATTTGACGTTTAAAACGTACTTGTTTAAGATTTAAGATAATTTCAGTTACATCTTCTACTACACCAGAAATTGTTGAAAATTCATGTTCAACACCTTCTATTCTTACAGATGTAATAGCAAAACCTTCCAATGCAGAAAGTAAAACTCTTCTTAAAGCGTTACCAACTGTCAATCCGTAACCAGGTTCTAAAGGTCTAAATTCGAATTTACCTTCAAAATCGGTTGAATCGATCATGATAACTTTATCGGGCTTTTGAAAATTAAATATTGCCATATCTTCGACTAATGTCAATTATTATTTGTTATACAACTCAACGATTAGTTGCTCTTTAATATTTTCTGGAATTTGAAGTCTTTGAGGAACCGTTACAAACGTACCTTGTTTCGTATCATTATTCCAAGTAATCCATTCATATACAGAAGAATTGTTAGCTAAAGAGCTTTCAATTGCTTCAAGAGATTTAGATTTTTCACGTACTGCAACAATATCACCAGGTTTTAAGTGGTAAGAAGGTACATTTACCAATTCACCATTAACTGTGATATGTCTGTGAGAAACGAATTGACGTGCAGATCTACGAGTAGGCGCAATACCCATTCTGTAAACTACATTGTCTAAACGAGCTTCACAAAGTTGTAACAAGATTTCACCTGTTACACCTGAAGCAGCAGCTGCTTTTTCAAATAAATTTCTGAACTGACGCTCTAAAATACCATAGGTATATTTTGCTTTTTGCTTTTCCATTAACTGGACAGCATATTCAGATTTTTTACCTCTTCTTTTTGCCAAACCATGTTGACCAGGAGGATAATTTCTTCTTTCGAAAGCTTTATCTTCTCCGAAAATTGCTTCACCAAACTTACGGGCGATTCTTGTTTTTGGACCAGTATATCTTGCCATTTTACAAATTTTAATTTAAGGTAGGGATTATGAATTAAGGTCTTTCCTTCGATAATCTAAATTCCTACCTTTGTTTTATACTAATTGTTATACTCTTCTTCTCTTTGGAGGACGACATCCATTGTGAGGCATTGGAGTAACATCAATAATTTCAGTTACTTCAATTCCACTGTTATGGATTGATCTAATAGCAGATTCTCTACCATTTCCTGGACCTTTTACGTAAACTTTTACTTTTTTAAGTCCAGCTTCAAGAGCTACTTTTCCACAATCTTCAGCAGCCATTTGGGCAGCGTACGGAGTGTTCTTTTTAGAACCTCTGAAACCCATTTTACCAGCTGACGACCAAGAAATAACTTCACCTTTTTTGTTTGTTAACGAAATGATGATGTTGTTAAAAGTAGCGCTAATATGTGCTTCTCCAGAAGACTCAACGATAACTTTACGTTTTTTTGCAGTTGCCTTAGCCATATTATTTACTATTTAGTTGCTTTTTTCTTGTTTGCAACAGTTTTTCTTTTACCTTTTCTTGTTCTCGAGTTGTTTTTCGTTCTTTGACCTCTTAAAGGTAATCCCGCTCTGTGGCGTATACCTCTTTGACATCCAATGTCCATTAAACGTTTGATGTTTAATGTAATTTCTGAACGTAATTCACCTTCGATTTTAAATGATGAAACCGCTTCACGGATTG
>NZ_JBIKJI010000086.1:0-8859 GCF_044361065.1 Flavobacterium sp. | reverse complement strand
GATTGTAAAAATTCATTGCAAAAAATTGCTGGGTTTTCTTCCTCGTATTCAGAAGTATTCGAAAGATTACAATCTACATTAATTGAATTAGAGGATATTACTGATACTACATTTCATTTAGCCGAAAAAAACACCTATAATCCAGAACGATTAGAATTTATTTCAAATCGACTGCAAACTATTTACGATTTACAAAAAAAACATCAAGTTACTTCAATTGAAGACTTGTTAGAAATACAAAATCAACTATCAGAAAAAGTACTTTTAGTAGACAATTTAGATGAAAAAATACTTCAACTAAAGGATTATTTAAGTCAGAAAACAGTTGAATTGAACACTATTTCTAAAACAATATCAGATAATAGGAGTGAAGCCATTCCTGTTTTTATTTCTAAAATTTCTGCTATTTTGTATGAATTAGGTATGCCCGATTCGCAATTTAAAATGGAATTAAATACTTCAAATTCGTTTCTTTCTAACGGAACAGATGAATTAGAACTTTTGTTTTCGGCTAATAAAGGAACCAGTTTAGGTTCGTTTAAAAAAGTAGCTTCAGGTGGAGAAATGTCAAGAATAATGTTAGCGATTAAAGCAATTTTAGCTGATTTTTCAAAATTACCTACCATTTTATTTGATGAAATAGACACTGGAGTTTCCGGAGAAATTGCACTAAAAATGGGAGAAATTATGAAAAAAATGAGTACCAACCGACAAGTTTTTGCGATTACACATTTGCCTCAAATTGCTTCAAAAGGCGATTCGCAATATAAAGTCTCGAAAGAAACTATTTTAGAGAATACGATTTCAAAAATTGTAAAATTAAATTCTGAAGAACGAATTATTGAAATTGCAGAAATGTTATCAGGTAAACAAATTACCGAATCGGCTCTATCTCACGCTAAAACATTATTAAATTAAAATGTATACTTTTGTATCAAGTTTATAAATACAACAACAATAAAAATATAAAATTATGATTATCGAACCAAGAATGCGTGGATTTATATGTTTAACTGCTCACCCAGATGGTTGTGCAAAAAATGTAAAAAATCAAATTGACTATGTAAAATCAAAAGGTAAAATTGATGGGGCAAAAAAAGTTTTAGTAATTGGTGCTTCAACAGGTTTTGGTTTAGCTTCAAGAATTACAAGTGCATTCGGTTGTGATGCTGCTACTATTGGTGTGTTCTTTGAAAAAGAGCCAAGTGAAGGAAAAACGGCTACTCCTGGATATTATAATTCTGCTGCTTTTGAAATGGAAGCAGATAAAGCAGGTTTATATGCAAAAAGTATAAATGGTGATGCTTTTTCAAATGAAATAAAACAACAAACGATTGATATAATTAAAAAAGATTTAGGTCAGGTAGATTTAGTAATATATAGTTTGGCTTCACCAGTTCGTATGCATCCTGTTACTGGGGTTTTACACCGTTCTACTTTAAAACCAATTGGTGGAAAATTTTCTAACAAAACAGTTGATTTTCATACTGGAAATGTTTCAGAAGTTTCTATCGAACCTGCAAATCAAGACGATATTGATAATACAGTTGTAGTAATGGGTGGTGAAGATTGGTCAATGTGGATGAATGCCTTAAAAGATGCAGGCGTTTTAGCAAATGACGCAATGACATTAGCATATTCTTACATTGGTCCAGAAGTTACTGAAGCTGTGTATAGAAAAGGAACAATTGGTCGTGCAAAAGATCATTTAGAAGCTACGGCTTTTGAAATTACAAAACAATTAGAAAGTGTAAACTGTAAAGCATACGTTTCTGTTAATAAAGCATTGGTAACACAGGCAAGTTCCGCTATTCCAGTAATTCCATTATACATTTCATTATTATATAAAACTATGAAAGCGGAAGGCATTCACGAAGGATGTATCGAACAAATGCAACGTTTATATTCAGACCGATTATATAGTGGCAATGCCATTCCAACAGATGAAAAAGGAAGAATTAGAATTGACGATTGGGAAATGCGTGATGACGTTCAAGAACAAGTGGCTAAATTATGGAAAGTAGCTACAACTGAAAATTTATCTGAAATTGGAGATTTAGCAGGATATAAGAATGATTTTGATAGTTTATTTGGTTTTGGTTTTGAAGGTGTAGATTATCAAGCAGAAACATCAGAAATGATTTTTATTCCAAGTATTTCAAAATAAAGCTGTAATTTTTTTACTTAAAAGTCCTGATTTATCAGGACTTTTTTGTTTTTATATATATCTTTGTTTTTATAAAACAAGACCATGCTATTTTCTTTAATTATACCTATTTTTAATAGACCTGATGAAATTGATGAACTATTAGAAAGTTTGTCAAAACAAACCTATACAGCTAATTATGAAATAGTAATTATAGAAGATGGTTCTTCAATTACTTGTGAACATATAACTCAAAAATATGTAACTTTAAATGTAAGTTACTATTTTAAACCCAATTCAGGTCCAGGTGATTCCAGAAATTATGGAATGAAAATGGCTAAAGGTGATTATTTTATCATTTTAGATTCAGATTGTATTATTCCAGACAATTATTTACAAACTGTTGATGAAGAATTGAAAAAGGATTTTGTGGATTGTTTTGGCGGACCAGATGCGGCTTTGGATTCTTTTTCAAATATTCAAAAAGCTATAAATTTCACTATGACTTCTTTTCTAACTACAGGCGGAATTAGAGGTGGGAGTGAAAAAATAGATAAATTTCAGCCCAGAAGTTTTAATATGGGCTTATCTAAAAAAGCATTTGAAGCATCAAAAGGTTTCGGAAATATTCATCCAGGTGAAGATCCAGATTTATCTATTCGATTATGGAAATTAGGGTACAAAACAAAATTAATTTCCAAAGCTTTTGTATATCATAAACGAAGAATAGATTGGAATAAATTTTATACGCAAGTAAATAAATTCGGTTTAGCAAGACCAATCTTAAATTCTTGGTATCCAGAATATGCTAAAATTACATTTTGGTTTCCAACTTTGTTTTTAGTAGGATTTTTGTTTTCTGCTTTAGTTGCAATTTTCAACTTTCCTTACTTTTTATATGTGTATGGTTTTTATTTTATACTGTTGTTTCTTGCTTCATTGAAAAAAAATAAATCTATAGAAATTGCTTTATATAGTTTGGTAGCAACAATAATTCAGTTTTATGGATATGGAAAAGGGTTTTTACTTTCATATCTTAAAATTCATATTTTAAAACAACAACCTGAGGTTGCCTTTCCAAAACTATTTTTTAAAAAATAAAATGACTAAAATAATTGGACTTACTGGTGGAATTGGAACAGGTAAAACAACTGTAGCAACTTATATTGCTTCAAAAGGAGTTCCTGTTTATATTGCAGATGAAGCTGCGAAAGAAATAATGAATACTAAAGAAGTTATTCAACAAGTTCAAGCTCTTTTTTCAGAAAACGTTATTTTAGAAAATGGTTATTTAAATAGAACGTTAATTCGTGACTTGGTATTTTCGGATAAAGATAAATTAGCACAACTCAATTCAATTATTCATCCAAAAGTAAAACGCGACTTTGACAATTGGTTGTCTCAACATCAAGATGCTCCATTTGTAATTAAAGAAGTAGCCATTTTATTTGAAACGAATGGGCAAGATTATTGTGATGCCACTATTTTAATTACAGCGCCTTTAGAAACCCGAATTCAACGTGTTTTGGAAAGAGATAAAACGTCAAAAGATATTATTTTACAGATAATTCAAAACCAACTTCCTGAAGAACAGAAAATTAGATTAGCGACATATGTTATTGAAAATGAAAATTTAGAGAAAACGTATGAATTTGTCGATATTTTAATAAAAAAATTAAATAATATTTAAATTTTAACATAATTGTTAAATATTGGTTAATTATTTCGCTTGCTCTTAATTCCGCCCTAACTTTGCTATGATGAATAAAACGAGGTTTAGAATATTAGTTTTTTTAATGAGTATTTCTTTGATAGGAATTATTTTAGTCCAGTTATATTGGATTAATAGTTCGTTTCAAAAAAATGACGATCAATTTAAACACCACGCTTTAGTGGTTTTAAGTAATGTTTCTGAAAAGCTAAACAATAAAGAAATGGTTGATTTCTATACGTCTTATAAAAAATTTAAAGACAGTACAGGAAGAGAACCAATGCAAGAGCAATTAAAACAACTTTTTTATTACGAAAAAGATTTCAATACAAAAGAAGTTTTAATTTATTCAAACACAATTATTCCTGAAGATTTTGGTATAGATGGTTCGTTCTTTGATAAAAATGCTGGTGCTATTAAAATTAGAGAATACCAAGCAAAAAGAAAAACTCAAGTTTATAAAGATAATTCTTTAGAAGGTAGCGAAACTAATATTGGTGCAAAACCTAACGTTACCATTCAAAAAAATGGTAGATTAGGTATTTTAGACCGTGTTCAATTTGAACTTTTGTTTAGAGATATTGTTTCTCAAAGACAAATTCATAAGAGAATTTCTTCAAAATTAGTAAATGATGTTTTGAATTTTGAATTATATAAATCAGAATTAAAAACACCTTATGAGTTTGCAGTGTATAAAAATGGTTTAGCGACAAAAATAAAATCAGAAGAGTTTAGATATGATAAATGCACTACATATAGTGTGCCTATTTTATTAGATGCCGAAGGAAAATCAGATTATAAATTATTACTTAGATTTCCAAATAAAACAAATTTTGTATTCTCGTCAATGTTACCGATGACAATTTTAACTTTATTGTTTGTTGTAATAATTTTAGTAACTTATACCAGTGCTTTAAAACAATTAATTATGCAAAAGCAGATATCTGAAATAAAAACAGATTTCATAAACAACATGACTCATGAATTTAAAACACCAATTGCGACAATAAATTTAGCTTTAGACGCAATAAAAAATCCTAAAATTATTGATGATAAAGAAAAGGTGCAAAAATATCTTCAAATGATTAAGGATGAAAACAAACGAATGCATGCCCAAGTTGAAAATGTGCTTAGAATTTCAAAATTAGAAAGAAACGAATTAAATATTGATAAAGAACCACAAGAAATTACAGATTTTATTGAGGATGCGATTGATCATGTGAGTTTAATTTTAGAAGATAGAGAAGGGAAAATACATACTCATTTTAATGCCAATAGAAATACTGTGCTTTTAAATGATGTACATTTTACAAATGTTTTGGTTAATATTTTGGATAACGCAATGAAATATTCGGTAGAAAAACCAATTATTAATTTGTATACGGAAAACATTAAAGATTATGTGCTTATTAAAATAGAAGATAACGGAATAGGAATGACAAAAGCCGTGCAAAAAAAGGTTTTTGAAAAATTTTTTAGAGAGCATACTGGCGATTTACATAACGTTAAAGGACATGGTTTAGGTTTAGCCTACGTAAAACAAATTATCGACGATCATAATGGCGAGGTTTTTGTTGAAAGTGAAAAAGGAAAAGGAAGTACATTTATAATTAAATTGCCATTAATAAATTAAGATATGGAAGCAAAAAAAATTTTATTAGTAGAAGATGATCCAAATTTTGGATCGGTCTTAAGAGATTATTTATCATTAAATGATTTCGAAGTTACATTAGCTAAAAACGGAATGGAAGGTTTCGAGAAGTTTAAAAAAGATACTTACGATTTATGTATTTTAGATGTAATGATGCCATATAAAGACGGTTATACTTTAGCGCGAGAAATTAGAGAAAGAAATACAGAAGTGCCAATTATCTTTTTGACAGCTAAAACATTAAAAGAAGATGTTTTAAAAGGTTATAAAGTTGGAGCTGATGATTATTTAAACAAACCGTTCGATTCAGAAGTGTTGCTGATGAAAATCAAAGCGATTATTCAAAGAAAAGCATCTGAAACAAAACCAGATTCAACTATTTTTGAGTTTACTATTGGTAAATTCCATTTAAATTCTAAATTGAGATTTTTAACTTTTGATAATCAAGAGCCTATTAAATTATCTCCAAAAGAATCTGAATTGTTAAAAATGTTAGCCCTTCACGAAAATGATTTAATGCCAAGAGAACTAGCATTAACAAAAATTTGGAGAGACGATAATTATTTCACGTCAAGAAGTATGGATGTATACATCGCTAAACTTAGAAAATATCTAAAGTTAGATGAACGTGTAGAAATATTAAACATACACGGAGAAGGTTTTCGCCTAGTTGTAAATTCATAAAAAAAAGGCTACCATATGGTAGCCTTTTTTTTATTAAAATTGCCAGCAAATAATTTGTGTTGTTTTGTTTCCGTTTGTTAAATGAAGTGTAGTACTGTTTTTAACTTCTACTTTCTTCATTTGTTTGTACAATGGCTTCAAGTTTGATTTCTTAGAAATAATAGCACTGAACCATTTACATTGATTTTTAAAGTGAACACTTTCATAAATCATATTGGTTACAAAAGCCAATTCGCCACCTTCGCACCATAATTCGTTATTCTGACCACTGAAATTTAAAACGGGTTTGTCAGCTACTTTTTGGCCTAAGTTTTTGTTTTTTCGTAATGAACCTTTTGCAGCTTCTTCCGCAGAGGAATGAAAAGGCGGATTGCAAATAACAAAATCAAAAACTTCTTCCGATTCTAAAATGTATTTTAAAACATTTCGTTTGTTATCATTAAATCGAACGGTTACGTTTTCATTAAGTTTTGGATTTTTACTTAAAATGGTTTCTGCAGATAGTAAAGATTGTTTGTCCACTTCGGTTCCTACAAATGTCCAACCATACTCATGATTTCCAATAATTGGATAAATACAATTTGCACCTACGCCAATATCTAAAATTCTAACGGCATTTCCTGTTGGAACTACTCCGCCATTTGAAGCTGCTAATATATCTGCAATATGATGAATGTATTCGGCTCGTCCTGGAATAGGAGGGCATAAGTTGGTTTTTGGGATATTCCAGTATTCTAAATTGTAAAAATGCATTAATAAGGCTTTATTTAATGCTTTTACAGCAATTGGATTTGAAAAATCAATTGACTTTTCTCCTGCTTTATTTAAGAATAAATGTAAGTTTAAATCGGGATGTGTTTTGATTAATTGTGCAAAGTCATATCTGCCAATATGTTTGTTTCTTGGGTGTAAACCTTCAAAAGAAAGGTTTGTTTCATTATTTTCCATATTCTATTGTAAGTGGCAAATTTACAATTAATAATACAGATTTACATTATGATAAGAAACAAAAAATCCCAACCTTTCGATTGGGATTTTGTATAAGTAAGATATAAATATGATTAAACGTTGATTATTTCACTTTATTTACGATAGCTGCAAATGCTTCTGAGTGGTTCATAGCTAAATCGGCAAGAACTTTACGGTTCAATTCGATGTTGTTAGCTTTTACTTTACCCATAAACTGAGAATAGCTCATTCCGTATTGTCTTGCACCAGCGTTAATACGCATAATCCATAAGGCACGGAAATTTCTTTTCTTTTGCTTTCTATCACGGTAGGCATAGCACATTGCTTTTTCTACCGCATTTTTAGCGACTGTCCAAACGTTTTTACGTCTTCCGAAGAATCCTTTTGCTTGTTTTAATACTCTTTTTCTTTTAGCTCTTGTAGCTACTGAATTTACTGCTCTTGGCATAATTTTAAATGTTTTTTGTAGTAAGGCGACTATATTAGTACTTTCAACTTCTGTTGTCAGGCTAAGCCTGTCGAAGTCTGCCCACTCCAGGGTTATTAATTAGTTTTAACCAAACAACGTATTAAATAATATTTAATTGTTGTTTAATGCTTTTCTCATCTGTTTTATGAACTAAACCAGAGTGAGTTAAAGCTAATTTACGTTTTTTAGATTTTTTTGTCAAAATGTGACTCTTAAAAGCGTGTTTTCTTTTGATCTTTCCAGAACCAGTAACTTTAAATCGTTTCTTAGCACTAGATTTTGTTTTCATTTTAGGCATTTTTTCCTAGGTATTTAATTTATTCTTACTTACTATCTTGATAGCTTTAAGCATTAGGCAGTAAGCATTAGGCTTTTGATAGCTTATGGCTTATTGCATATTGCTTGTAGCATTATTTTACTTTTTTCTTAGAAGCAATGTATATAATCATACGTTTTCCTTCTAAAACAGGCATGCTTTCTACTTTTCCGAATTCTTCTAAATCTTGAGCCAAACGTAATAATAAAATTTGTCCTTGCTCTTTATAGATAATAGAACGTCCTTTAAAAAATACAAATGCCTTTAATTTTGAACCTTCTTGTAAGAATTTTAAAGCATTTTTTTTCTTAAATTCATAATCATGTTCATCAGTTTGAGGTCCGAAACGAATTTCCTTAATTACAACTTGACTAGATTTTGCTTTTAATTCTTTTTCCCTTTTCTTTTGTTGGTATAAGAATTTTCCATAATCCATCAATTTACAAACAGGTGGTTCTGCGTTTGGTGAAATTTCAACTAAGTCTACTTCTTGTTCTTCTGCAAATCGTAATGCATCAGCCATTTTGTAAACACCTGGTTCAATGTTTTCACCTACTAAACGTACTTCAGCTACACCTCTAATTAAATTATTAATACGATGTGCGGCTACTTTTTCTACTCTAGGAGTGTAACTCCCTCTTCCTCTTCTAATTGCTATGACTCTGTAATTTTAGTTAAACTTTAAAATTGTTTCAATGTTTTGCTTATTTCTTCATTTACAATTTTTGCAAATTCTTCAATTGTAACTGTAATATTTCCTTTCCCTTCTTGTCCATTACGACGTACAGAAATGGTACCATTTTTTTCTTCTTCTTCACCAACTATTAGCATAAATGGCATTTTCTGCATTTCTGCTTCTCTAATTTTCTTACCAATTGTCTCGTTTCGGTTGTCAATTAGGGCGCGAATTTCG
>NZ_JBIKJI010000085.1:0-8890 GCF_044361065.1 Flavobacterium sp. | reverse complement strand
CCCTAATTGCTCAAATTTATTCATTATATATTTTTAAATTGGGTGCAAAGGTAGAATTAAAAAACGGATTAAACTAATTTGTTTTTAATTGATTTTCAGAAAGTTACGTTTTTAATCATAGGATTGGAAGGCCTAAATTGGGAGATCAACTTAAATTAGATAAGAAATTAATTAATTTTTGCACCGCAATACCTCTATGACTGATAACCGATTTTTGTTCCATAGTCATTTGGGCGAAAGTAGTTGAAAAACCTTCTGGTTGAAAAACTGGATCGTAACCAAACCCTTGATTTCCTGACTTTTTCAAAGTAATTTCACCTTTTACAATGCCTTCAAATAAATACTGTTGGTTATTGATGTTTAACGCAATAATGGTTTTGAATTGAGCTTTTCTATTGGTTTTAGATGCTAATTTCTGTAAAACCAAATTCATATTGTCTTCTGCATTTTTTTGTTCGCCTGCATATCGTGCGGAATATACACCAGGTTCGTTATTTAAACTTACAATTTCCAAACCTGTATCATCAGCAAAACAAGGTAAACCGAAATTTTCAGCGACATAATTGGCTTTCAAAATCGCATTTCCTTCAATAGTTTCAGACGTTTCCGGAATATCCACAAAACATCCAATATCTTCTAATGAGACAATTTGAAATTGCGAACCGACTTGTTGCTGAATTTCAGCAATTTTGTTTTTATTGTTGGATGCGAAGACTAATTTCATATGTTGATGGGTACGCAGATGAAGCGAATTTGGATAGATTAAACTAATTTTTATTACTCATTTATTCGGATAAGGATTACCATAAGTTGCTAAATACAAACTATCTGCTTTTTTTACATCTTTTTTATAATAAATACCTTTTCTATAATAATCTATCAATACACTCATACAATAAGAACTTTCTTTTGTTGAACCTTGTTCTAAATAATAAATCAATAAATCTTGCTCTGGTTTTGCTAATTTGGTTAAATCATTAGGATTGTATTTACCTTTAAATTTAGCTCTAAGAAAAAGCTGAAAGAAATCAAATTCACTATCAGAATTCTTTACATCCATCATCTTTAATGAATATGGCAACATTTCAATATAAAGCAAAGAATCTTTTTTACCTACATAAGTATAATAATCCGAATACGACTCTTCATCGGAATTTTCAACAATATTGTGTTTCATTATTGCTATTTCTTCATCAGAATATCTCACTTCCCTTAAATTACAAGAAATTAATAATACTAACAAACTTATTAAAACTACTTTTCTCATTAATTTTGATTTATTGTTATTGATTTTTGTAATTGCCATTGTTATTGAAGCAACTTCCTATTAATATCTTTAATCAACTGCGGACCTTCGTATATAAATCCCGTATATAACTGCACTAAACTCGCACCAGCTTTTAATTTTTCGATAGCATCATCAGCAGTATGAATTCCTCCTACTCCTATAATTGGGAAAGATTTATTGCTTTTTTCTGATAAGAATTTGATGACTTCGGTTGAACGTTTTGTTAATGGTTTTCCAGATAATCCGCCCATTTCCTCTTTATTTTCAGATGTTAATCCGTCACGAGAAATTGTGGTATTGGTTGCGATTACTCCTGCAATTTTAGTTTCGTTAACTATTTCAATAATATCCAATAATTGTTCGTTAGTTAAATCGGGTGCGATTTTTAAAAGGATTGGCTTTGCCTTAACTTTCGTATTATTCAAATCCTGCAAAGTCTGCAACAATTTTGTCAACGGTTCTTTTTCTTGCAACTCTCTTAAATTGGGTGTGTTTGGCGAACTTACGTTGACCACAAAATAATCTACATAATCAAATAAGGCTTCAAAACATATTACATAATCATCCGTAGCATTTTCATTTGGAGTAATTTTATTTTTCCCAATATTTCCACCAATTAAAACGCCTTTGTTTTTCTTTAGTCTTAAAATTGCTGCTTCTACTCCACCATTATTAAATCCCATTCGGTTAATAATTGCTGAATCGGATTTCAACCGAAATAATCTTTTCTTAGGATTTCCGTCTTGTGGTTTTGGCGTTAGCGTTCCAATTTCAATAAAACCAAATCCGAAACCTGATAATTCATTGAATAGTTTCGCATCCTTATCAAATCCTGCAGCTAATCCGACTGGGTTTTTAAATTTCAACCCAAATACTTCTCTTTCTAATCGTTTGTCTTCGACCACATAAATCGCTTTGATAATTGAAGTTACAAATGGAATTTTAGAAATAAATTTCACCAAAGAAAAAGTAAAATAATGCACTTTTTCTGGATCGAAATAGAATAATATAGGACGTAAAAATAATTTATACATAATGATAGTTGTGTTGTACTGCAAAAGTAATTCTTAAACACAGATTACACAAATAATAAAAAGCAAATATGGAATAAAAAGGTGCTTTTACTTTGGATTAGTAGCAATCACAAACTTCAAGTTGTTTTTTACGCCTATTTGAAGCACATCTACTAAATCTTGTACTTGTAAATTAAACGGAATTCGGACTACGACCGTTTGTTCTTTATCTGTACCAATTTTCGCTAACAATTCTTTTTCTAAATCATCGTAATTAACAGGTTGTTTATCTATGAAAAAGGCTTTGTCTTCCGTAACGGAAATACTTATAAATTGCTTGTTTGTTTTTTCATTTGTTTTCGATTTTGGCAACGTCATTTTAATTACATTCGGATTTGCCAATGTTGAGATGATTAGAAAAAACAACAGCAAGAAGAACATAATATCACTCATTGATGACGCGTGAACTTCTGCGTGAAATCGTCTGTTTCTTTTAATTGCCATTTGGTCGCTGAATTATGTTTACAAATTCCAATACTTGTTTTTGAACATTTAGCATAAAATGGTCAATTTTTCCATTCAATAAATGATATCCTGCGTAAGCAATTAAACCTACGATAAGTCCAGCTCCAGACGAAATCATTTTTTCGTATAATCCACCAGAAATATTTCCAATACTAATATTTTCGGTAATAGAAATACTATAGAAAATTTTAATTACCCCAGAAATCGTTCCTACGAAACCTAATGTTGGTGCCATACCCGCAATTAATCCTAATTGACCCATTTTACGTTCCATCTCGCCCAATTCAATTTGAGCCATACGTTCCATATTTGATTCAATTTCAGAAATAGGTCTTCCTATGGTTAAAATTCCTTCTTTCACAACTCTTGCTGTAGCATTATTTACGCGTTCTGCAGCGCCAACAGCTAAATTAATGTTCCCGCTATGCAAATGCGTACGCACTTCTTTTAGCAGAAAATCATCATTTTTAGTAGTTTTAGTGATATACAAATACCTTTCAACTATTAAATAAATGGTATAAATCATCAAAATAATAATTGGTATCAAGAAAAAACCTCCTTTTAAAATGAACTCAAAAACTGATATTCCTTCGTTAACAGGTGTTGTATTTGTATTTGCCACATTTGTTACAGCTTGTGCAACAGTATCTACAGTAGTTTGTAAAAAAAATCCGATCATAAGTAATACTATTCTTAATTAATTTTTTGAAATTTGCAATAAAGATACATTTTTCTATAAAGTATAAAACTAAAAAAAGAAGATTTTATTTTACAGAAGAAGAAATTTTTTAATAATACCTAAAATAATGACTTACAAAGAATCCATAAATTGGCTATTTAATCAACTTCCCGTGTTTCAAAACATTGGTGCTGCTGCATATAAAGAAGATTTAACCAATACCTTATTATTAACAAAACATTTGAATCATCCTGAAAGAAATTTTAAAACCATTCACGTAGCTGGTACAAATGGAAAAGGTTCAACAAGCAGTATGATTGCCTCAGTATTTATGGAAGCCGGGTATAAAGTGGGCTTATACACGTCACCACATTTGAAGGATTTTAGGGAACGAATTACAATAAATGGTAAGAAAATTTCCAAAAATTACGTACACCAATTTATTTTAAAACATAAGCCGTTTTTTGAAACTACTGAATTAAGCTTTTTTGAAATGACCGTTGGACTCGCTTTTCAATATTTTTCTGACAAAAAAGTTGATATTGCTATTATTGAAGTTGGAATGGGCGGCAGATTAGATGCTACAAATATTATAACACCTTTACTTTCTGTAATCACAAATATAGGTAAAGATCATACCGCTTTTTTAGGAGATACTTTAGAAAAAATTGCCTTTGAAAAAGCGGGCATCATAAAACAGAATATTCCAGTTGTAATTGGAGAATATACCATACAAACAAAACCAGTTTTTACAGAAGCCGCTTCAAAAAACAAATCAGAAATTTATTTTGCACAAGATATAAACCACCCAGATTATCCTTGTGGACTTCTTGGTGATTATCAAATAAAGAATAAAAAAACAGTTATTGAAGTTTTCCGAAATTTGAAATCCAATTTCAATATTTCAGAAGAAAATATAAAAAACGGAATTGCAAATGTAATACTCAATACCCATTTACAAGGAAGATGGCAAATTTTACAAGAAAATCCAAAAGTAATTTGTGATACCGCTCACAACGCACACGGACTTGAAATGGTTATACAACAATTAAAAAAAGAAACTTACAATCAATTGCACATAGTTTTAGGAGTCGTAAATGATAAAGATTTAGATGCCATTTTACCATTATTTCCAAAAAATGCCAATTATTATTTTTGTAAACCAAAAAACGAACGTGGTTTAAATGCAAAGACACTTCAAGATAAAGCAAAATCATTTCAACTTTTCGGAAACACATATGCCTCTATTTCAAAAGCTTACAAAGCGGCATTAGAAAAATCATCTGATAAAGATTTGATTTTTATTGGTGGTAGCAACTTTGTAGTTTCAGAAATAATATAATTTTTTTGTTTTTTTATTTGCAAATACCGAAAACAGATGTATATTTGCACTCGCAATACGAAAGTAGCGCGTTTTATTGGGGCAATTAGCTCAGCTGGTTCAGAGCACCTCGTTTACACCGAGGGGGTCGGGGGTTCGAACCCCTCATTGCCCACTTATTAAATCCTACAGAAATGTAGGATTTTTTTTATGCCAAAAATTTAATAATTAGTCGGTTATCGTTATCTCACAATATATTGAGACTAAAAAAAACTTCAAATAAAATTTTTTATTGTTAAAATAAAAAATTAATAAATCATTCTTATTATAATGGAAACATCATATAATAGAAAACTCTTATAAATACTTTTTATCAACAAAAATCACAAAATCGATAATATTTGTTAACAAATTACAATATTATCAAAAACAGACTTTTCAAAAATTGTTAATAACTTAAACTAATTAAAATTATATATTTCTAAAAAACATTATATTTACAACGTTTTCGTAAATATTTGATTTTCAAAAATGTTGAAAAAAAATGTTAATATTAATGTTAATAACCTCATAAAAAAGTGTGATTATTTAAAAAAAACATTTTATATTTGCCTCATAACTTTTAAAAATAAACAAATTATGAAAAAAGTATTACTAACTGCTGCGGCAGTATTATCATTAACTTTTGTTAATGCGCAAGATTTAAAATCTAAAAAAGGAGAAGCTTATTTACCAGTTTCTGGAGATTGGGCTATTAGTTTTAATGCTGATGGAATTTTCAGATATGCAGGTAATGCATTCAACGGTAGCACTACTAATGCTGCGCCTTCTGTTACTTATGTAACAAACAATGCTTTTGTAGGGAAAAAATTCATTTCAGACAAAATGGCTTACAGAGTGGTTGCAAACTTAGGATTTGGTGCAAGTAATGACAAAATTCCAACTGGAGCAAACATGACAGAGAACAAAAATTCAGGATTTGATTTAACTGCAGGTTTAGGAAAAGAATGGAGAAAAGGTTCTACTCGTCTTCAAGGTTTTTATGGTGCTGATGCATTAATTAATGTAAGTTCTAATGGTAGTGAATCTACAGTAACAACTTCTACTGGAACTTTCGTAAGTAGTACAGAAACCAAATCTGGGTTAGGTTTAGGATTAGGTGTTCAAGGATTTTTAGGAGCTGAATACTTTATTTTCCCTAAATTTGCTATTGGTGCACAATACACTTACAGAGTAGGTTTTGAAGTGCAAGGTAAATCTGAAACAACAACTAAATTTGGAACTGCTGCTGCTACAACTGTTGAAGGTGGTACAAGTTCAGATTTCGGATTTGGTAATGTTGGAATTACTTCAATCAACTTGACGTTACATTTCTAAGATTTAAATTAAAATACAAAAACCGACTTATTTAATTATAAGTCGGTTTTTTTATGTCTACTATTTTTTGCTAACTTAATGTAGAAAGAATTCCTCCTAAAATAGCAAAGACAAATATAAAGCCATACAAGGAAATAATAATTAAAGTAAATATTCCTAAAAATTTATGGTGCGATTTTAAATTTTCTAAACCATCTGCCAATAATTGTTTGTTTTTCGAATGTAAAGCAGCACTTGTTTTGGTAGCATATTGATACAAATAATACACTGGAAAGAAATAAATAGCTGCAAAAAGCACATAAATTATCGAGAATACCGACATTGAAAAAGGCAATTCAGGCATAGTAGAAGCGCCCATAGCACTAAAGCCAATCGCCATAAAAAGACTAACCAAGACCATTAAACCAATTCCTATAAAACCAATAATAGCCATAAATTTTGACCATTTGGCACTTTCCTGTAAAAATCCAACTGCAGCAGTAGTCAGCTGATTTTCGAAATTTTCTGTTTGTTTTTCGTTTTCCATAATAAATTAATTTTCAAATTCTTTTAATGTGTTGGTAATGATAGACACACAATCTAATAATTGTGCTTCTGTCATCACTAATGGCGGTGCAAAGCGTATAATATTTCCGTGGGTTGGTTTCGCTAATAATCCGTTTTCAGCTAATTTCATACAGATATTCCAAGCTGTTTCGCTTTCTTCGGTGTCATTAATAACAATAGCATTCAACAAACCTTTTCCACGAACTAATGTTGCAATAGATGAAGTTTGAATATAATTATTTAATTCTTCTCTAAATATTTTTCCTAATTTACGGGCATTTTGTGATAAATTTTCTTCTGAAACCACATCTAATGCTGCCATAGCCACAACAGCCGCCACAGGATTTCCACCAAAAGTAGAACCGTGTTGTCCAGGTTTAATCACATTCATAATTTCATTATTTGCTAAAACTGCCGAAACTGGATACGCACCTCCAGAAATTGCTTTTCCTAATATTAAAATATCAGGTTGCACATACGTGCTTTGTTTTTCACAAGCTTTTTCGCAAGTGCAGTTTCCACAAACAGCTAATAAAGAACCAGTTCTTGCAATACCTGTTTGTACTTCGTCTGCAATAAATAACACATTATATTTAGTACATAATGCTTTAGCTTTGGCTAAGTAATCTTCAGATGGTACATAAACGCCGGCTTCACCTTGAATAGGCTCCACTAAAAAACCCGCAATATTTGGCGAAGACGAAATTGCTTTTTCTAAAGCAACAATGTCATCATAAGGTATTTTTATAAATCCATCTGTAAAAGGTCCGAAATTTTTTCGTGCATTTTCATCATTTGAAAATGAAATAATTGTAGTCGTTCTTCCGTGGAAATTGTTTTCACAAACAATAATTTGCGCTGCATTTTCGCTTATTCCCTTTTTTTCATACGCCCATTTTCTACAAATTTTTAGAGCGGTTTCCACAGCTTCAGCACCTGTATTCATTGGCAAAACCTTATCAAAACCAAAATAGTTGGTTACATACTTTTCATACACACCAAGCTTATCATTATAAAACGCTCTTGATGTTAAGGTAAGTGTTTGTGTTTGTTCCATCATTGCTCCAACAATTTTTGGATGACAATGTCCTTGATTTACTGCTGAATAGGCTGATAAAAAATCGTAATATTTTTTTCCTTCTACATCCCAAACAAAAACCCCTTCTCCTTTATTTAATACTACAGGTAACGGGTGGTAATTGTGAGCACCGTGTTGGTCTTCCAAAGCAATAATTTCTGCTGGATTCATTTTTTCTAAAAGTGACATGATTTATTTTTATTGATTGTCAAATCGCAATTCCTACTTATTGGAGAGAAATCATCCTTAATGCGTAAAATTACAAAATATAAATTCCAAATTACAAAATATAAATTCCAAAATTTCAAATTCCAAATTCCAAATAGAAAAATTCCAAATTCCAAAAAGAGAAATTAAGTTTGGAATTTGGGTTTTGGTATTTGGGATTTCTAACTGTTATACATCTCCAATAACTTTGTAACTGTATTCCAATTTCTTATGGTAGCCACAACGTTTAATTTTTTTTCAATGTATTTTTGGTCTAAATTGGTTTTTCCAGCGCCAATTGCATATTTAATATAAATTCTATTAGAATCAATAGCCGCTTCATCTGGTTTAAAATTACTAATTTTCAAATCGTTTATAGCTGCAGCTGTCAATTCTTTAGAAATAAAAGCTACATATAATTTCTTAATATCGCATTCTTTTTCTTTCAAATACGGATTATTCTTAAAACACAATTCTAAATCCGTTTTAGAAACCATAATAACAGGAACATCATAACCAAATACTTTTGAAATTTCTTGTTTGATTTTAAAGCCTATACCTGCCGCATTTTCTTCTTCTGATTCAAAAAACACATTACCCGATTGAATGTACGTTTCTACATTTTGAAACCCCATATTTTCGAGCATTTTTTTCAAGGCATCCATTTTTATCATATTATGTCCCGATACGTTTATACCTCGTAAAAGCGCTAAATATTTTGTCATTACTCTAAAATTTTGTTATAAAAGTAAAATAATTTATCTAATCCGCATAACAATTCTTATTTTTGCGTCATGGGAAAAAAGAGAACAGAAAGAATCGTATTCGAAAACGTACAAATCCTTGATGCAGGTGC
>NZ_JBIKJI010000083.1:0-9097 GCF_044361065.1 Flavobacterium sp. | reverse complement strand
AGATACAGGCGTACAAACCTCATTAATGATGAAAACAGCTGACGGATTGTATATGAACATTCACGAAGCGGCTTTGATTAATTATTCGTGTATGCATTTGAATTTAGACGATAAGAATTTCGTGTTTCAATCGCACTTAACGCCAGATGCAAAAGGAAATAAAGGACATATTCAAGCCCCAAGTGTTTCGCCTTGGCGAACCATTATCGTTAGCAATGATGCCAGAGAAGTTTTAGCATCAAGAATGACATTAAACTTAAACGAACCTTGTAAAATTGAAAATACTACTTGGATTAAACCTGTAAAATATGTTGGGGTTTGGTGGGAAATGATTACAGGGAAAAGTTCTTGGGCGTATACAGATGATTTGCCTTCTATTCAACTTGGCGTAACAGATTATTCTAAAGTAAAACAAAGTGTCAAACACGCGGCAAATACCAAACACGTAAAAGAATATATCGATTTTGCAGCATTACATGGTTTTGATGCTGTTTTGGTCGAAGGTTGGAACGAAGGTTGGGAAGATTGGTTTGGTCATGAAAAAGATTATGTTTTTGATTTTATTTCGGCGTATCCAGATTTTGATGTAAAAGGAATTCACGAATATGCAAAATCTAAAGGAATTAAAATGATTATGCATCACGAAACGTCTGGCGCTACAAGAAATTACGAACGCCATTTAGATGTAGCGTATCAATTTATGAAAGACAATGGATACAACGCTGTAAAAAGTGGTTATGTTGGAAATATTTTGCCTTTAGGTGAGCACCATTATAGTCAATCTATCTTAAATCATTACCAATATTGTATTGAAAAAGCGGTAGATTATGAAATTATGGTGAACGCACACGAAGCCGTTCGTCCAACAGGAATTTGCAGAACATATCCAAACTTAATTGGAAACGAATCCGCTCGCGGAACGGAATTTCAAGCGTTTGGTGGTTCAAAAGCCAATCATACTACTGTTTTACCATTTACAAGATTAATGGGTGGTCCAATGGATTACACACCCGGAATTTTTGAAATGGATATTGCAAAACTAAATCCAGGAAATAATTCACATGTAAATACCACTTTAGCGAATCAATTGGGATTGTATGTGGTCATGTATAGTCCACTGCAAATGGCAGCCGATTTACCAGAAAATTATAACCGATTTTTAGACGCTTTTCAATTTATTAAAGATGTTCCAGTGGAATGGGCAACTTCAAAGTACGTAGAAGCAGAACCAGGTTATTACATCACAACGGCTCGTAAAGATAAAAATTCAAACAATTGGTTCGTTGGAAACGTGAACGGATTAAAGGCAAGAACTTCAACTATTTCTTTAGACTTTTTAGAAAAAGGTAAAAAATATGAAGCTACAATTTATGCCGATGCTGCCGATGCGCATTATAAAACAAATCCGCAAGCGTATAAAATCACAAAACAAAAAGTAACATACAAATCAAAACTGCAACTGTCTACTGCTCCAGGTGGCGGTTACGGAATTAGTATTGTTGAGGTTAAATAAAAGATAATACACAACGCTTGTCAAACTGAACTTGTTTCAGTTTCTCATTAAATTAACTTAGATCCTGAAACGAATTCAGGATGACAAAAAGTAAGCTATGAAAAAATTAATTTTATTATTCTTAATTACAATTTCAGTAAGTGTTTCGGCACAAATTGATAAAGTAGAACCGCCTTTTTGGTATGAGAACATGACAAACAATCAGGTTCAAATTATGTTTTATGGTAAAAACATCGCTCAAAATGCCGTAACGGTTTCAAACGGAGTTGTTATTACTCAAGTTCAAAAAACAGAGAATCCAAATTACGTTTTTGTAACGATTGATTTGAAAAATGTAACGGCGCAAGAGTTGATATTTACTTTTAAAAACGGTAAAAAATCATTCAATCAATCGTATTCGATTAAAAAAAGAAAGGAAAATTCGCGTAATCGTAAAAGTTTTGACTCGTCGGATATGATGTATTTAATTATGCCTGACCGATTTGCCAATGGAAACGAAAAAAATGATTCGGATTCTAATTTACAAGAAAAAGCCAACAGAAGTCTGCCTGGCGGAAGACATGGTGGAGACATTCAAGGTATCATAAATAATTTAGATTATTTGCAGTCGCTTGGTGTCACAGCACTTTGGAGCACACCTTTGTGTGAAGATAACGACAAAGGCTATTCGTATCACACGTATGGGCAATCAGATGTGTATAAAATTGATGCCCGTTATGGAACAAATGAAGACTATGTGCGCCTTTCTTCAGAAATGAAAAAGAGAAATATGAAGTTAGTGAAAGATTATGTAACGAATCATTGGGGTGCAGAACATTGGATGTTTAAAGATATGCCAACGTACGAGTGGTTTCATCAATTCCCAGGGTACAAACAAAGTAATTATCGCATGACCACACAATACGATACAAATGCTTCTGCCATAGATGCCAAGCTTTGTATGGATGGCTGGTTTGTGCCAAGTATGCCCGATTTGAATCAATCGAATCCATTAGTATTAAATTATCTAACTCAAAATGCGATTTGGTGGATTGAATATGCCGATTTAGATGGATTTAGAGTAGATACATATTCATATAACGATAAAGCAGGAATTGCAAAATGGACAAAAGCCATTACCGACGAATACCCTTATTTTAATATCGTTGGAGAAGTTTGGATGCACGATCAAGCACAAATTTCGTATTGGCAAAAAGACAGTCCAATTGCTAAAATTCAAAGCTATAATTCCTATTTACCAAGTGTAATGGATTTTACCATGCACGATGTTTTTGGAAATGTTTTTAACGAAGACAATACAAATTGGAACGACGGAATGTTTAAATTTTATGAAAATTTCGTAAATGATTTTCTATACGACAACCCAAATAATTTATTAATTTTTGCAGAAAATCACGACACCAACCGTTTCAATTATATTTATAAAAACGATTTAAATAAATATAAAATGGCCATGACTATTTTAGCTACGATGCGAGGTATTCCTCAATTGTATTACGGTTCGGAAATTGGTATGGCGGGCGATAAAGGCAAAGGTGATGCAGACATCCGTCAGGATTTCCCCGGTGGTTGGGCTTCAGATAAAAACAATGCTTTTACAGCTTCAGGAAGAACAGCTGAACAAGCAAAATATTTTGATTTTACCGCTAAAGTTTTCAATTGGAGAAAATCGAAATCTGTAATTCATAACGGAAAATTAATGCATTATCTTCCAGATAATAACGTGTATGTGTATTTTCGTTACAACGATACCGAAAGTGTAATGGTTGTGGTAAATAATAGCAAAGACAAACAAACTTTAAAATTAGATCGATTCAAAGAAAGTTTGGCTCCGTATTCAAGTGGAAAAGACATTATTTCGGATGCAAATTTCGATTTAAAATCTGAACTTTCAATTGATGGAAAATCGAGCTTAATTTTAGAATTAAAAAAATAAGTTTCAAATGAGATTTTGGTTTTTAATAGCGTTTAGTTGTATGTGTTTTTCACAAGAGAATATAAAAATCAGTGATTTGCAAAACAATAACGATTTTGCAGGACAAATAAAACGTATTGAAAACTTTCCATCAAAATATGTAGCTTCCAGAACAGTTGATATTTGGTTGCCAATAAATTATTCAGAAACTAAAAAGTACCAAGTGTTATATATGCACGATGGACAAATGCTTTTTGATGCGAAAACCACGTGGAACAAACAAGAATGGGGTGTAGATGAAAAAATTGATTCATTAGCCCAAAAAAAAGCCATTAAAGAAGTTATTGTGGTTGCTGTTTGGAACATTCCAACCATTCGACATTTAAATTATTTTCCACAGAAAGCAATTGATTTTTTAAGCGATTCGGATAAAAAATTCGTGATAGATGAAGCTAAAAAAATCAATTTAGATTTGACACAAATTTCATCGGATAATTATTTAAAGTTTTTAGTTTCCGAAGTAAAACCATATATTGATTCTCATTTTTCAGTGTATACCGATAAAGAAAATACCGCCATTATGGGCTCCAGTATGGGCGGATTAATTTCTATGTATGCCCTTTGCGAATATCCAGATGTTTTCGGGAAAGCTGCTTGTTTATCGACACATTGGATTGGTCTAAAAAACATTGAAAACAATCCTATTCCAAATGCGTTTTTCAAGTATTTAAAGACTAAATTACCCAATCCAAAAACGCATAAAATTTATTTTGATTTCGGTACAAAAACCTTAGATGCAGAATATGTAAGGTATGAAAAAGACGTCAATGACATATTAAAAGCTAAAGGATTTGATGCATCAAATTCTAAAAATTTAAAATTTGAAAACGCCGATCATACTGAAAAATCTTGGAACACACGTTTAGAAATACCTTTACAATTTTTATTTAATTAGTTATGAAAAAATTAATAGTATTGGCATTAGTTGCCTTAAGTTTTACAAATAGTTACGCCCAAAAAGCAACTGATTTAACAAGTGATAAATTAGAAAATGCCGTAATTTATGAAGTGAATATTCGTCAATATTCACCTGAAGGGTCGTTTAATGCCTTTACAAAAGACATTCCGAATTTGAAACAATTAGGTGTAAAAGTCATTTGGATTATGCCGATTTTTCCTATTTCGCAAACGAAAAGAAAAGCAACTGGTGGCGATAACAGTAAATTTGCTTCAGAAATGCCAGCTGCTGAGCAACATAAATATTTAGGTAGTTACTATGCGGTTTCTGATTTTAAGAAAGTAAATCCAGAATTTGGCACGATGGAAGATTTCAGAAAATTGGTAAGTACTGCACATCAAAGCGGTATGTATGTGATTTTAGATTGGGTGCCAAATCACACAGGTTGGGATCACGTTTGGATTAAAGAACATCCAGAATATTACACAAAAAATGAAAAAGGGGAAATTATCGATCCAATCAATCCAGAAACAGGAAAAACTTGGGGTTGGACAGATGTTGCCGATTTAAATTACGACAATCAAAACCTTCGTGCAGCAATGACTGCTGACATGAAATATTGGCTTCAAAAAGAAGGTATTGATGGTTTTAGATGCGATGTAGCTGGAAATGTTCCTACTGATTTTTGGCAAAAAACCATTCCAGAATTACGTGCTGTAAAAAATATCTTTATGTTAGCAGAAGCTTGGGAACCAGAATTATTGAAAGATAGTTTGTTTGACATGGCATACGGATGGGAAGCTCACCACACGATGAATAGAATTGCTCAAGGCAAAAATACAGTTGAAAATTGGGATAAATTAATTATTGACGATGCAAAAAAATATGCTTCAGATGATATTTTAATGAATTTTGTTGACAATCATGATGAAAATTCTTGGAACGGAACCATTCAATCTCGATTAGGTGCTGCTGAAGAAGCCATAACAGCTTTAACGTATGTTATGCCAGGAATGCCATTAGTATATAGTGGTAATGAATATGGTTTAAAACACAGCTTGAAGTTTTTCGAGAAAGATTCAATTCCAAAAACAAAAGGAAAAGATTGGGAATTAAGAGCAAAATTAGGCCAATTAAAAAATGAAAATTTAGCTTTAAATGGCGGGAAAAATCCAGCTTCATATAAGCGTATTAAAACAAATGACGACACAAAAATTTTAGCTTTTGAACGTAAAAAAGAAGGTAAAAGAATCATTTATATTGCCAATTTATCGAATCAAACTATTGAAACAAAAATTCAATTAAAAGGCGACTTTACTGATTATATGTTGGATTATAAAATACAATTTAGATCTGATTCACCAATTGGACTAAAAGCTTGGCAATATTTAATTTTAACGAATTAAAATAATTCTAAAGTATACACTCCAATCCACTAATATTAATACTTCATTTTGGAATAGGTAAAATTTTTATATAACAAACTTAATTTCAAGACAATAACCAAAATTTTTTATTATATTTGTGTAGTGTTTTAAATGGTTTGTATTTTATAAACTATAGAGTTTAAACTCTTGGTCTATGAAAATACAGTAATTAAAAATAAAACTATGAAAATATCATTGTTATCTTTACTGTTAATTGTGTCAATCAAATTATCGGCTCAATACAATCCAGATGCACCATGGATGCAAGCTCTTGGTGAAAAAAACGGAACAGCGACTCTGGCAGAAATGAAAGCCAGTTTTGACGAATATTGGCTTACTCACGACCCAAATATTAAAGGAAGTGGACACAAACCTTTTATGCGTTGGTACACAAACATAGAAAATCAAATAAAAGAAGACGGAACGCTAGAAAATTATGATGATTTAATGTTGGCTTTCAATCAGAAAAAGCAACAACGAAATGCTCAAACTGTTGCCGTTATAAGTAATTGGACGCCAATACACGGAACACAATCATATATCAATACTGGTTCGTGGTCATCAGGGCAAGGTAGAGTAAGTTGCATTACTGTCGACCCATCAAATCCAAATATTATTTATGTTGGTATGCCAGCTGGTGGCATTTGGAAATCTATAGATGGCGGTACAATCTTCGTACCATTATCTGATGATTTGCCGCAAATTGGAGTGAATTCTATTGCTGTTGATTATAACAATCCAAATATTATATTTATCGCAACTGGAGATAGGGACGGAGGTAATACATCAAGTGAAGGGATTTGGAAATCCATAAATGGAGGATTAACTTGGACTTTAACAGGCTTAACAAAAGCTTTAACAGGAAGCGCATGTCCAGAAATTTATATACATCCAACCAATTCAAACATATTATGGTGCGCTACCAATAATGGTGTTTTTAGAACCACAGATGCAGGATCAAATTGGACAAAAACTCTAAATGTAAGCGGAACCCGAGATTTAAAGATAGTACCTAACGACCCTACAACAATATACGCTACCACAGCCACACTGTTTTTCAAATCAATTGATTCTGGAGCTAATTTTACTCAAGTTGGGGTTGGGTTGCCCGCAACAGCTGGTAGAATGGCAATTGCCGTAACTGCCGCCGATGTAAATATTGTTTATGCATTAAGTGTAACTTCGAGTAATATTCTTCAAGGAATATACAAATCAACAGATCAAGGAGCAACTTTTACAGCCGTTAACACAACACAAACTCAAATTGCTAGTACACAAGCTTGGTATGATATGGCAATAACTGCTTCGCCAACTAATGCCAACGAAATTTACACTGGTTTTTTAAACATTTGGAAATCGGTTAATGGCGGAGTTACTATGACTCAAGTTAATAGCTGGAGTGCTCCAGCATCAGCATCATATTCTCATGCCGATATTCATTTTTTAAGATATTATGGAAACAAATTATATTGTGGAAGCGATGGAGGTATTTATGTAACCACAAACGGAGGCACGAATTTTACCGATTTAACAAAATCAATGCAAATTGGTCAGCCTTATAAAATAGCTGTAGCAAAACAAACCTCAAACAAAATTATTTCTGGATTGCAAGATAATGGTGGACATGTTTTTAACGGTATCAGATGGCAAAATTTTTATGGAGCCGACGGAATGGATGTTGGAATAGACCCAAATAATTCAAACTTATCGTATGGTTTCATTCAATATGGACAATCATTTTACAGATCAACAACTGGAGGCGCATCAGGCGGTGCCGTTTGTGGTGCACCAGTACTTGAAACGGGGCCAAATGATAATGGCGGAAAATGGGTAACACCACTTGCTTTGAATAATTCAGGAGAAGTTTTTGCAGCATATAAAAATTTCTATAAATTAGTTAACAACGCCTGGGCTATTCAAAATACAACTCCAGATACTATAGGAGCTACTGATGTTGAATTAATTGCTATTGATCCATCAAACAACAATACTATTTATATTGCAAATAATTCACAATTATATAAAAGTGAAGATGAAGGCCTAACGTTTTCATTGGTTCATACAAGCGCTTCAAGTATTGTAGGATTAACGGTTCATTCAACCAACAGCGATATTGTTTATTACAATACTTCATCTCAAGTTATGAGGTCTTTAAATGGCGGCTTTACTTTTTCTGCAATAACTACATCGGGGATGCCATCAATATCTAGAACTTGTATTGCCCATCAGGATAATGCAGTCAATTCTTTATATTTAGGGACAACTTTAGGGGTTTATTATTACGATGATATAGCGGCCTCTTGGTCACCATTTGAAACGGGTTTGCCAAATGTTAAAGTAACAGATTTAGAAATCAACTATGTTGACAACAACATTACCGCAGCTACATACGGTCGTGGCGTGTGGCGTTCTCCTTTGCCAACAATTCTTGCATCCGCAGAATTTGAAAATAATAATTTTGTAATTTATCCGAATCCATCAACTGATATTTTTAATATAAAAATTGGCGACATACAACCTCAAAATATAGAAGTAATTGATATTTCAGGAAAAATATTATTTTCAAAAAAAGATTTTGACAATTCTGGTGGCGAAATTCAAATTGATTTATCCAATGTTGCAAAGGGAGTTTATTTCATAAAATTATCCGCAGACAAAAAAAGTGTAGTAAAGAAAATTGTAAAAAATTAAAACTAATTACATAAAAATTAAAAGCAACTTTAAGTTTTCAAAAGTTCGGCAACACGAATTAATGAAAAATAATTTATCAGATAATTAATTCTGTTTTTACGAACATCATTCAAATAAAGTTTCAAGCTCTAGAACCCCAAAAATGTTAACTAAGAAGCATAAACAATTATTGATTATCCAAATCAGTATTTGTATTTGAAGTAGCAATTAATCGTTGTTTTTTAAATGAATAAAAAGCAATAATCGCGCTAAATAACATTAAGATACCTCCCAAAACAAAAGGTGCTCCAGGAAAATGAACAGCTGCATTTTTATTGGTAAAATTATAAAATACATTACTCATTAATGGTGGACCAATAATAGACGTCACACTCATTAAACTAGTTAAAGTACCTTGAATTTCGCCTTGTTCATTAGCGGGAACATTTTCTGTAATTACAGATTGCAAAGCAGGACCAGAAATTCCGCCTAAACAATACGGAATTAAGAAGGCAAACATCATCCAACTTTCTGTAGCGATGGCGAATAAAAACATCCCTAAAGTATATAACACTAAACCATAAATAATGCTTTTTTCATTTCCAATTTTCGGA
>NZ_JBIKJI010000082.1:0-9202 GCF_044361065.1 Flavobacterium sp. | reverse complement strand
GGAGCTGGAGATCCAGGTTATAAATTTAAAGACGAATTTGATCCAAGTTTAAAACACGACAAGCCAGGAATTTTATCAATGGCAAATTCTGGACCTGCAACAAACGGGTCTCAGTTTTTCATCACACATAAAGATACACCTTGGTTAAACAACAAACACAGTGTTTTTGGTCACGTTATTGAAGGGCAAAAAGTAGTAGATGCTATTGCTCAGGATGATGTAATTGAAAAAGTAGTAATTGTTAGAAAAGGAAAATTAGCTAAAAATTTCAATGCAGAGAAAGTGTTTTCAGAATATATGAAAATGAAACCTGAATTAGATAAAAAAGAAGCAGAAGAAAACAGAATTAAGGCAGAAGCAAATGCAAAATTAGAAGCGGAAAGAAAACAAAAAGAAGCGGAAGCAAAAGCCATTGCTGATAAAGAAATGAAAGAAAAATTAGGTCCGCTTTTAGCTGCCAAAGTTGCTGAATTAGCAGCTTTAAAAGCAAAAACAACAACTACGGCTTCTGGTTTACAATATAGCATCTTACAAAAAGGAACAGGTGTAAAACCTGCAGAAGGTAAAGATATTTATGTGCATTATGCAGGATATTTAGAAGATGGTACTCTTTTTGACAGTAGCTACGAAGCCATAAACAAAATGTATGGTAAATTTGACCAAAACAGAGCCAACCAAAACGGATACCAACCTTTTCCATTTAAATACGGAAGCAAAGGAGGTTTAATCCCTGGATTTTTAGAAGGAATTAACAATATGAATTTCAATGATAAAGCCATTTTCTTTATTCCAGCAAATTTAGGTTATGGCGAAAGAGGTGCCGGAAACGTAATTCCACCTAACAGTAATATCATTTTTGAAGTGGAAATTTTAGAAAGTTTACCAACTGCAAAACAATAAATTCAGAAATATTTATTTTAAAATCTCATCTTGATTGGTCAAGGTGAGATTTTTTATTTGTACTAATTCATTTATTTACATAGGGTTTTACTTACTTTTGTATTTAAATTAATTTAATGGCACGAATTTTATCTATAGATTACGGACAAAAACGAACAGGAATTGCGGTTACAGACGACTTTCAAATTATTGCAAGCGGACTTACAACTATTCCATCTACAGATATAATTGCTTTTTTAAAAACCTATTTTTCTAAAGAAAATGTGGAAACTGTAATCATTGGCGAACCGAAACAAATGAACGGATTACCAAGTGAAAGCACAGAAATTATTGAAAAATTTATCGAGCAATTTCATACCGAATTTCCAAATTTGAAAATGGAACGTGTAGATGAACGTTTTACTTCAAAAATGGCATTTCAAACTATGATTGATAGCGGTTTAAAGAAAAAACAACGCCAAAACAAAGGTTTAATTGACGAAATTGCCGCAACAATACTATTGCAAGATTATTTGAATTACAAAAAATAAAGCGTAAATTTGAATTTAAGATTTACGAGTTTAGATTTACGAAACCTGAAACAAAAAAATAAAACAATGAATTTAGAAAGTCCAAAAACAAACGTAAAAAAATCAGCTGAATACATTTTTAATGCCTTATCTGATATTAAAAATTTTGAGAAATTAATGCCTGAAAATATGGCAAAATTTGAAGTTATTGATGAAAATTGCTTTGAATTTGGCTTAAAAGGTATGCCAGAAATTAAATTGGTAAAAAAAGCCAGCACACCAAATTCAGAAATTATCTTAGGAGCCGCTTCAAGTAAATTACCGTTTACTTTAACTGCAAAAATAGATGCGATTTCTGAAAATGAAACCGATATTCAATTGTTTTTTGAAGGTGAATTTAACGCAATGATGGCAATGATGGTAAAAGGACCAATTACAAAGTTTATTGAAACGTTATCAAGTAATATGGAAAAATTATAATTTACGATTTTCGAATTTAGATTTACGTAAACCTAATTGAGTTCAATTTTATCAATTATTAATTGAAAGGATTCATTTTTTTTATTGCCAATTAAAAAAACCAATTCTTCAAATGAACTGCTGTTATAATTTGGTAAGTTTAGATCCTGACCACGAAAAGAAGGGTATAAATCCTTCATATTGATACTAATTTCTTGCCAGTCTCCATTAGTTTTAAATGTGGTGATATAAGAATAATATTTTGATATTTTGTCTTTAATTCTAATTTGGTAATCTTTACCGTCACCTTTTAGTTTTAAAGTAATTTTACTGTCAGCGTTAGTATTAACTTTGTCAAATTGATACCTTACAGACGAAAATCCTCCATAATTTTCAGTAGAAACTGTACCAGAAAACACGCCATTCCCATCTTCATCTAAAGAAAATCGCCCATTGGAACGACCGCCCATAACAACATCATCAACTATTATCCAATCGGAAACGTTTGAGTTTTTAGAAAAATCATAAATTGAAATCGTATTCATAGTAAAGCAAAAGAAAAGTAATAAAAGTAACTTCATAACACGTATAATTTACAGGAATTATTTGTAAACTTACAATTTAAATTCCCAATTTCGTTCCTTTACATAAAATAACTCTCCGTTTTTAATTTCTAACGGGCACTCGAAATTATTGGTATACAAACCACCGGTTCCTAATCCTTGTGGCATTTTATTATTTAACGTGTACGTAAATTGCGCAATCGCATTTAATCCCACATTACTTTCCAAAGCCGAAGTAATCCACCAACCTATATTTCGTTTTTTAGCTAATTCTATCCATTCTAAGCTGCCTTTTATGCCGCCAATAAAACTGGGCTTCAAAATAATATATTGTGGCTGTATGGCGTCTAAAAGCATTGCTTTATCTTCATATTTAAAAACACCAATCAACTCTTCATCTAACGCTATTGGAAAAGGTGTGGTTTTGCATAGCTCTGACATCTTGTCAGTGTTGTTTTTTTGAATAGGTTGCTCAATGCTATGTAATTCAAATTCAGATAATTGATTTAATTTATTTAAAGCTTCATTTGAAGTAAAAGCACCGTTTGCATCTACACGTATTTCAATAGTTTTTGCATCAAAATGTTGACGAATAAATCGCAATAAACCCAATTCTTTTTCAAAATCTATAGCGCCAATTTTCAATTTTATACAGGTAAAACCTTCCGCTAATTTTTCTTCAATTTGTTGTTTCATAAACGCTTCCTCACCCATCCAAACCAATCCATTAATTAAAATTGAATCTTTCGATTGGGTAAAATCAGAAGAAAACAATTCAAATGGAGATTTAGCTTGTAAAGATAAAAATGCCATTTCTACACCAAATTGAATGGAAGGAAATTCAAGTAATGCATCCCATAATTTATCTTTACCTAAATGAATGTTATCACACACCCATTGCAATTTTTCTTCATAATCTGGTCGGTCATCAATAGACAAGCCTCGCAACAATCCGCATTCACCTATTCCAATTTTACCATTTTCTTCCAATAGTAAAAACCAGGTTTCTTTTTCCGTCATCACACCACGCGAAGTGCCGCTTGGACGTTTAAAGTTTAGGATGTATTTTTTATAGGTAGCTTTCATTTTGTTACACAGAGTTTCGCAAAGATTCGCAAAGATTCGCAAAATTTGTGTGACTTTGCGTATTCTTCGTGCCTCTCTGCGAAATAATTATTCAAGGATTCTTAGTATTTTTTTAAAATTATTTACTGGAAAACCTTTCTTTTCAAACTCAGAAAAATCAGATTTCGTTTGATTTACCCAACTTGTATTTGAGGCAATGTTTTGCGTTTTGTATTGATTATGGAGGTCTTTAGCTTCCGAAATACGTTCTGTAAATAAATACACGTGAGCCAATTGTAATTGATGCGTTAAATCGTTCTTGTCTAACGCTATAGCTTTGTTTATATTATCCTCTGCTTTAGCAAATTGTTTTGAAAACAAATAGAAATTTCCCAATAAACCATAATCGATATGATTGGCTGCTTTCTTAAATATAATTTCATTCTGAATTATAGAAATGGCTTCGTCAACTTTGCTATCTTTATTCAACTTAACGGCTTCCGCACGAATGGCATTCAAATAACTTTCATATTGATTTGATTTCTTTAAAGCAATTTCTTGTACATCGTTAACCGCTTTTGTTTTTTCAATAGCCAATAATTGTTGGTACTCAGAATATTTATATTTATCTATAAAACTTGCTACAAATTGAGCTAAAAAAACAGCTTCATTTGATGATTTTTTATACCAATCTAATTTTTTTCCAATTGAAACGATTTCTTTTTTTGATTCTAAATTCCAACCTCTACTGGCTGAATAATCTATCCAAGACACTACTTCCAATACTATTTTGGTGCTTAATACCCAATTTTTATTCTCAAAAGCAAACCATATATTTGGTGTGTTTTCAAAACATTTTGTGTTTTTAATTGAAATTACTTTACTGTCTTTATTTATGGGTTCTTTACTAAAATAACAAGCCGTTTCTAACTTTCCGTCTTTTAAAAACTGATTTCCGGCCTTCTCAGACGTGTAAATTCCATAAACACAAGTATCGTCACCAGAAAGAGAATTGGTTAAAAAAAGAGCTCCTGCAGCGCCCTGACTAATACCTGTTGGATCGGGTATGGCTTTTAAAACAGATGCCAAGCTATTTGTGATTTTTCCGTTTTCATCAATTAATAAAATTCGGAAAACAAATTCAGAAGCACCTTCAGGCAAATCGTCAATTTTCACTAAGGTTCGGTTGCCCGATGAAAGTTTAATTTCTTTAGTAAACGCGCGTTCTTTATCCCAAAAACCATCTTTCTGAGCGAAAGAAATTTGAGTAATAAGAAGAAATAAGAATATTTTTTTCATTTTTAGATGGGTACGCAGATTTTGCGGATGTTTATGATTTATTTTTTTGAAACACATAGGAACATAGTTTTTCTGTTTGATATTGAGACTATTCACTTAAAATAAGTCAAATAATAATAACTTTAAGCTTTTTCTAATGTTTTCTTTTTCAAACATTTCAAATAAAAATCTATGTTACTATGTGTTTCAACTTCTACAATTTTGATACCAAAGTTTATAAATCGATGCTTTGTCCAATTTCTAATAACATTAAATCTTTTCCTTTTTGGAAGAATTTACGTTTGGCTTCTTCGTGATTAATTTCGATATAACCGAACGTATCGTAATGATAGCCTAATATTTTATCGCATTCTACAAAGTCTGAAGCGATAATAGCATCTTCCACATCCATTGTAAAATTACTTCCGATAGGCAAAATAGCCAAATCTAATTTGGTTCGAATCGGAATCAATTTCATATCCATTGTTAAAGCCGTATCGCCTGCAATGTATATGTTTTTATGCTCGCCTTCAATTACAAATCCGCCAGGTTGCCCTCCATAACTCCCATCAGGAAAAGAGGAGGTATGAATCGCATTTACATATTTGACATTCCCAAATTCGAAATCCCAACTTCCACCGTGGTTCATTGGATGATAATGAAACCCTTTATTTCCATAATGTGAAGCAATTTCATAATTAGAAACAATTACTGCATCTGTTCGTTTGGCAATGGCTTCCACATCTAAAATATGGTCTTGATGTGCGTGCGTTAACAATATATAATCGGCTTCAATTTCGTCTATAGAAATATGAGACGCTTTTGCATTTCCTGTAATAAAAGGATCTACCAAAATATGAATATCATTGATTTGAATGCCCAAGCACGCGTGTCCGTAAAATGTTATTTTCATAGTTACTATTATTTAATCGTTAAGATTTACGATGTAATTATTTTTAATGATAATAAAATGGCAAACAAAAAAGTAGTCAATGCGACCGTTTTCAAAAGCGGATCAAATTCATTTGGAGAATTTTTTTCTACAATTTTTGTTATCGTTTTATTGTGAGATATTGCTAAGTATAAAAATAAAAAAGAAAATCCTGGAGTCCCGTTTTTAAAATTAAATGAAAAAAGTATATAAAGTACAATCGGCATAAAAACTAACACTCTTTGATACCATAAACCAAATTTCAATCCAAACTTCACCACTAACGTATTTTTATTTGCGATTCGGTCATTATCAATATCGCGCATATTATTTAGGTTTAAAACAGCGGTGCTTAACATTCCAATGGCCGTAGCGGGAAGAAATAATTTAATATCGATACTTTGCGAGTATAAAAAATTACTTCCAACAACAGCAACCAATCCGAAAAAGATAAAAACGAAAACATCTCCAAAACCGCTATATCCATAAGCATTATTTCCAACGGTGTATTTTATGGCTGCGGCAATTGAAGCTATTCCTAAAACCAAAAAAGTAAACGAATACACAAAATTTTGTTGTCCGAAAGCAAAATAAATTAAAGCTACGGCTAAAACAAAGGCTATAACCGAGTTGATGATAATTGCCTTTTTCATTTGGGCAGACGTAATTTCACCCGAAGCTACTAAGCGTTTTTCGCCAATTCTATTGGCATCTGTGCCTTTTATGCCATCGCCATAATCGTTAGCGAAATTGGATAATATTTGAAATGATAATGTGGTACATAATGCCAACACAAAAATAATCCAATCAAATGAATGTTGGTAATACGCATACGCACTTCCTACCAAAATTCCAGAAATTGAAAGTGGTAACGTTCGTAAGCGTGCCGCTTGAATCCAAGGTTGTATTGTGTTTTTCATTAAACTAAGAAAACGATTAATAGTGTAATTATATTTAACGCCAAACTAAAATAGGACATCAAACTATTTTTGTTTTTAATTAGTGAATAGGTATTTAGTATTGGCAAAACAATAAATAATACTAACATAGGAAGCCAAATAATTTCATAAAGCACGCCTATAATAGTAATCTGATATACATCAATTGTTTTGCTAAGCAACCAATACAAGAGCATTGAACTACTTAAAACTAAAAGAAGTTTTTTATTTGCGATTAACTTTTCCATATAATTACATCCAATTTTTATTTGTAGTCTCCACTTGATACACCCAATTATTTACCATTTTTTTTATTTCAAGATAATTACCCGTTGAAAAATCAATATTTCCACCTGCAGTTGCCAAAGTAACCGAACCAATATTTGTAGCTTTTTGCCAAAAAAATTGTTTTGTTGTAATGGCTTGTATTTTATAAGGTTCTACAATCGTATTGTCAACGTCCCAAGCACCATTTTGTTTGATAATAAAATCAGTAGAAACAAAAAGTCTATAATTTTTATATGAAAACCATAATAAAATCCCTGAAAATAGTGCAAAAATAGAACAATACATAACCAATTCATTCCAAATAAATAAATCAAAAGATACATTAACTAGTATAAAAACAACTATTGGAAGTAGAAGTAAAAAGAATGACTCTAGAGCCAATTTTCGCCAATTTGGGAGCATTAATTTTCCTTTTTCTGGAAATGTATTAAAAAGTATTTTTAGAATTTCATCACGCTCCAATTTTGAAGCACCAGGAACATCAATCTTATCACTTTTAATATTACTGCCAGGATTGCTTGATGCTTGGCGAATACCGATTGTCAAAATATCAAACTTTTTCTGAAAGAAATTTTGAGTTGTTGAAACAAGTTGGACTTTCTTTGGATGTAACAATGTGTTTTTAGTAGCCAATAATCCGAAGGAAAGTACGATTGATTGTTTGTCTTTACGAATTGTAAAATCATAATATTTAATGATAGTTTGCACTAAATTAACAACCAATCCTATTCCAATAATAGTTCCTAAAACTATTGCTATTGAAGTTAATATTGGTAATTTATCTAAATAACCCGTCATTTTATCTTCTTGAATTTCCACACTTTCAAATATTTTTTTAATATTTTCTAACATCGCTGTAAAAAATGCAAAAAATAATAAAAAACTCTTAACGTAATTTGAAGTAAATCCAATTTTAATCAAACTAGATAAACTAATTTTTAATAGCGACGACGGTGCTTCCACTACTTCTTTTTCCTCGGTAAAAGTTGGTTTTTCTGAAGCGTAATTTATTAATCGATCTTTTAAAATGATGGCAAGTTCGTGAGGAATAGCGCTAATTGACGCCTCTTTTTTATCACTTCCTGCGGTATCAATTTCTAATTTATAAACATTTATTAATCGTTGAATTAGACTTTGATTGATATTTACTTGCTGAATTTTGTGTAACTGAATTGTGATTTTGGTTTTATTCAAAACACCTTTTTGAATTACGAAATCGCTATTTTCTTCATCAATATAAAATGTAAAAAAGTAGTATTGCAAATAAGAAATTATGGCAATAATCAGTACAAAAGCAACAATTCCTAAATATATAAATAACGTATTGGAAGCATCCAACTTTACCAACCATACTAAAAGTATAGGCCACATAGCCCGTACAATTTTTTGTAGGGTATTGGCAAACATAACTAAAACACCTAGTAATGATTGACGTTGTGGCTGGGAAAAATCGGTTAAAGCATTCATTTATTCCATTTTATTATGAACAACATTGTGAAGTTCATTTGTTGCATCTGGATTAATTTTTTTAGAAACTAAATTTTTTATTTTCTGAGCGTCTTCTAAAAGCAAACCTGGTATTTTAATATCCGAACTATTGCCGCCAGCCGTAAATAGTTCAACAGAAGCCAAACCAAATCTTCTCGAAAAAAATCCTTGGTGAAGCGCTACGTGTTGCACCCTATTAAACGGAATTATTGTAGTCGTTTCAGAAATTAAACCCGATTTATAAATAGCATCGTGAGTTCGAAAAGCGTATCCTTTTTTATTAAAACTAAGCTTTGCAAGTGGATAGGATAAGCCAATTAAAATCGAAAGGGCAATTCCCATAACCAACCAAATTCTATTAGAAAAAAGTTCCGTTTGAAAATAAGAAATAACAAAAAACACTAATAAAATAACAAAATTAACTATACTTAAAATAATAGCAACTACAGTAAAATACTTGGCTTGTAATCGATTTAATTTCACTTCCTCAAACCTAGGTAAATCTATAATTTCCGTAGTTTCATTTGTAAATTCCTGCATCCTTTTCTCTTTTTACTTTTACCCTTTACCTATCACCCTTTACCCTTAACCCTTAACCCTTCACCCATCTAAGGAATATACTTTTTCTCAAAATTAGGTTTGCGTTTTTCTAAGAACGCATTTCTACCTTCTACAGCTTCTTCGCTCATATAGGCCAATCGTGTGGCTTCGCCAGCAAAAACTTGTTGTCCCACCATTCCATCATCAGTTAAATTCATTGCGAATTTTAACATTCTAATAGAC
>NZ_JBIKJI010000081.1:0-9315 GCF_044361065.1 Flavobacterium sp. | reverse complement strand
CTTCTGTAAATATCAATAGCAGCATTCGATTTTAATTCTGAGAAAATACCTCTTCTTAAATCTGAAATTAATTCATCAACTGAATAATTAGCTTTATTTAGCGATGAAGTTTCTATTAATCGAACCAATCTATCATTTGATAATAAACTTGAAAGTGTTGCATCTTGCATACTCTTAATCGCATCCACACCTACATCGCCTTTTATTTTAGAAATAATATTTTGATTTAATAACCAAGTTGGCGTTTTAAACAATTGCTCATTTAAGAAGGCTACTGCTTCATTTTGAATTACAGAAGGTGTAACTTCGTATGCGTTTCCTGCCATATCATAGGTTTTTGGGTTTTCATAAACACCACCTACGTTTTTAGTTACGTGCCCCATATATCTTCTAAACTGTCCAACTAATGAATTATATAATCCTTCTAATTCAGAATAATCTTCACCGTTTTCTTTACTCCATTCCGTTAGATTAGGCAAAATTCTTTTTAAATTTTTAATTCCGTAAGCTGATGCTTTCATAGAATTATCTCCTAAATCTTCTGTTTGATAACGAGGATCGTATGGATTTGTTTCTGTACCAAACCAAAGTCTTCTGTCTTTATAAGCGTCTTTAGTCATTTCATTTAACAATGCTTTTTCCACTTTTTCATCGGCAGCATCTTTAAAATAAGAATACCCCCATTTGATTGCCCATTTGTCATAATCTCCAATTCTTGGAAATAAATCTTTCACATTATCTTCTGGTTGAGCAACATAGTTGAAACGTGCATAATCCATAATTGATGATGTATGTCCGTTTTTCTTTTGGAACTCTGGATTTCTTAACATTTCTACTGGAGTGGCATTACTTGCACCCATATTATGACGTAAACCAAGCGTGTGACCTACTTCGTGAGCTGCCACAAAACGAATTAATTCACCCATTAATTTGTCGTCTAATTTTTTATGTCTCGCATTTGGGTCTACTGCAGCCGTTTGAATTAAATACCAATCGCGTAATAAACTCATAATATTGTGGTACCATCCAATATGACTTTCCATAATTTCACCCGTTCTTGGGTCGTGTACATTAGGTCCGTATGCATTTTGAATTTCTGCAGCAAAATATCTTAATACAGAAAAACGTGCATCTTCTAAACTCATTGTTGGATCATTTTCTGGCCAATATTCACCACGAATGGCGTTTTTCCATCCTGCAAATTCAAATGCAGCTTGCCAATCATCGATACCTTGTTTGATAAAAGGTTTCCATTTATCTGGCGTAGCAGGGTCTAAATAATAAACGATTGGTTTTTTTGGTTCAATTAGTTCGCCTCTTTTTTGTTTTTGAGCGTCTTCTTCATTTTTTGGTTCTAACCGCCATCTAACAGCAAAAACATCTGTATCTGCTTTTTGAGAATCTTCTTCAAAAACATCGTATCCGTTGGCAAAATAACCTACTCTTTTGTCAAAAGTTCTTTTACGCATTGGATTTTCTGGTAATAAAATAAACGATGTATTTAATTCCATTGTAACTACACCCGCATCAAGAGCTGCTGGAAAATCAACACCAATTTTAGGCATTGGCGTTCTTGAAATTTGAGGTGCTACAGTTGTAAACGTTTTTGTAGTTCTAATTTCCGTGTTGATTGGAAAACTTTTTATAAACTGAATAAACGATTTGTCCTTTTGAAACGCCTGAATGCTTAACATTTGCTTGTTAATTGAATTCAAAGAAAACGTTTGTAAATCAGCATCAAAAGCCGCGTTCATATCGATTACGCTTGCGATATTGTTTTTTCCAGTTTCGTCTTTTTTATAAGCCAAAATATCATAAATACCAATAATTGGGTCGGCACTAGAATTTTTTACCGATTTTGTAATTGGTTTATCTTCATCTGGAGTCATAATTACATACGTAATTGAACGTAAAATGATGGTATTATTTTGACCTTTTTCAAAACGAACAACTTGTCTGTTAATTTCTTCTCCACCAAAAATTCCACCTCCAGCAGGAGTTTTAGAATATCTGGTAATGGTCATAATTTCTTTACCAATTAAAGCATCAGAAATTTCAAATAAATATTTGTCTGCCACTTTATGTACATCAATTAGACCTTTTTGCGTAACGGCTGTAGAGTCAATTACTTTTTTGTACGGTTTTGGTTCTTTTTTAGCCTCTGGTTTTTTTGCGTCTGCTGCTGGCGGTGCAGGAGCATTTTTACTTTTTTGGTCTTTCTTTTGTGCCACACTTTCAAGGGTGCCTAAAAGCAAAAAGCAAAATAAAATTTGTATTGATTTTTTCAACATAATGCTATTTTTTTGGTTAGTTATTATATAAGACACTAAATATACATTTATGTTACTTAAATGCTAAAAATTTTATGTTAATTTTAACAAATGATGAAACATAAAAAAAGCCGATTCTCTATTTTGAAAATCGGCTTTTTTTATTAAAAATTAAATTGTGCTTGCAATCGCAACAAACTTCCAGTTTGTTTGTTATCAGATAAAACAGCGTCTTCATATCGTCTAGATGAAATTGTATAATCTGCAACTAATTCAAAACTTTTAAAAGGTTGCCATTCAATTCCTATTTCTAAATCATTTACTTTATAACTTCTTGCATCTAATTCATGCTTTTTACCTCCGTTGTAATAGTGATATTTCAAAAATGGAAATACAATATTATTTTTAATTTTTGTTTTTGCATTTAACAACACATACCCTCCTTCAAGGTGGCTATTTTCAATAGTATTGGAAGCTGGGTTATATCTTGGACCACGCCCAATGTTATACTCGGCTTGAAATCCAAAAGGTTTTGGATATAGAATTAAAGAAGCTGCCGTTCTTTGATCTAAATATTCTGGATTGTTATTTTCTAATTTTGCTTTTGCAGTACCAGTAGTTAAAGTATTTACAACATATTTACCATTATATGCCTGAATACCCGCTTCAAAAATTTGTCCGTTATCAAACTCTATTGGATAGGTAAATCTAGCTACAACATGCTGATTATTGTTTCTTTCAATTGAATTAGCTGTTTGTCCATTATAAATACCTATTCCAAGTAAACCATAATCGCCACTACCTTTTAAACCATCATCAACTAATTTCTTAAACAACTCTCTTTTTTGTTTTGTAGCCCAATAGAAAAACACACCCAAATCCCTTTCATTTGAAACAGCACTATTTAAGCCATCATTTCTATCCAATGATAATCGATTTTGAGACGATTGCATGTTTTCAAATCCGAAAGGAACTTTACTTTGTCCTATACGAAAACGGTATTCTCTATCTTTATCTAATGATAAATCAAAATAAGCATCTCTTATTTGAAAAAGATGATTAGTAGTACCTGCAGATGATGCGAAATCAGGTTGTATGTAAATAAAAACTCTGTCATGAACTTGTCCTGATAAAATTATCCTTCCACGTCTTATAAAAAAACTATTATTTCCTCCCCAAGATCTATCACATTGCTCACAGCCTAAGTTAGAATTTGTTTCTAATAATTTATTATATCTAACTTGAACATAACCTCTAATATTAACTAATTCAAACCATTTTTTCTTTAATGATTCTTCATTTTTAATCTCTATGAGTTCTTTATTATTCACTTTCGGTTCAATAGAATTTTGAGAAAATGATGTAATAGAAATAAAAAAAACAAATAAATTAATATAAAATAATTTTTTCATTTGTGTTTACTTTGCAATGTTAAGAATTAGTTGTTTAATTGTATTTAGATTGCAAATTTAATGTTAAGAACTTAACTGTAAATACATTTTATATTAACTTATCTTTAAGATATTTTATTAAAATTTACAATAACTTAACATATACTTTTTTTTCACAAAAAAACCGTCTCAAATGAAACGGTTTTTATAAAAAATTATAATATTTTTATACAAATAAAGTTGTAATATAATAAAACAAAGCTGCAATTAATGCCGAAACAGGAATGGTTAATATCCAAGCCCATAATAAGCTAATAGTTACACCCCATCTTACCGCACTTAAACGTTTGGTTGCTCCTACTCCAATAATAGAACCCGTAATAGTATGTGTAGTTGAAACCGGCACACCCATTTGAGAAACTGTAAATAAAGTTAAAGCACCAGCTGTTTCAGAACAAACGCCTTCAAGTGGAGTTACTTTGGTAATTTTGGTTCCCATCGTTTTTACGATTTTCCAACCTCCCATTAAAGTACCTAAACCAATCATTAAATAACATCCAAATGCAATCCAAGTTGGCATCGTGTCTTTAGTTACTTTCGTTTCTAATTTATGACCTTCTATTAATTTACCTTCTTTATCGATGTATTTTGAAAAGATTTTAGCGTATCTGTAATCAGGATTAATTTCTTTGCCTTTAAATATTACTTCGTTAGTAACAACATCTTTGATGTCTTTTTTATCCGAATATACTTCTAATTTAGTAAGTTTTTTTGAGGCTTTTTCAAAGTTTTTTATATCTACTTTATCTTTAATTAATGATGATAAAAAAGGATTAGTAGAAACATTAACCTTTGAATTTAATTTTTCATCTTCATATATTTTTTCGCCAGTTGATAAATCAATAATTTTTTTACCATCTACAAACAAAGTATCTTTTCCAAAAACACCAACCGCAGGTTTAAACTTCTTAATTTTTCCCTCATCATTTTTATATACAACTTGAAGAATTTCTGTTGTATTTAAAAGATTATGTTCTTTAACAAAGTCTGGCATATTTGCATCAGGATTTGTTCTATAACCATTTGCATAAACGATACAAGCAGCACAAATAATACCCATTACTTTTTGAGAATCGGCACCACCATGTCCTAAAGAAAAAGCAGCTGAAGATAATAACTGAAGTTTTTTATACATATTTCCTTCTTTAGTATGCGAAGGATTTTTACCGTTTACAATTTCGTACCAACAATATACTATAATGAATAATGCTAATAATGATCCTATAATCCAAATCATAATCGGCTTAATATCTAAAGTATCTTTTAATGCATATGTTACATAAACCGTTAACACAGATATTAAAATAGAAATACTGATTTTTTTGAAGAAACTTCTTTGAATCGTCACCATAGCAATAAAGAAAGATATAATACCTCCAATAAATGGCGCTAAGAAAATAAACAAAACTGTAAAACCAATAGATTCTAAATTTAGAACTCCGAAACCTGCATGTGCAACAGCAGCACCTGCAAAACCTCCAATTAATGTATGTGATGATGAAGACGGAATTCCTAATTTCCATGTTAATAAATTCCATACAGTTGCTGCCAATAATCCAGATAAAATTACCCAAAGATTAATTACAGAACCATCCACTGTTTTTGCTACTGTATTTCCCACACTCATATCAAATACCCAATAGGCGATGAAGTTGAAAAAGGCAGCCCAAATTACAGCTTGTGTTGGTGACAACACTTTTGTAGAAACTACAGTTGCTATTGAATTGGCGGCATCGTGAAACCCGTTAACCAAATCAAACAACAATGCAATTACTATAATTACTATTAATAATGTAAACATAGTACTTAATTAAGAATGTTTAACAGCTACCGCTTCTAATACTCGTGCCACAGCCTTACATTTATCTGAAGCTTTATCTAAAGAAGCTAATACTTCTTTATATTTGATGATATTTTTAACGTCAGTTTCGTTTTCAAAAATATCAGCAATCGCTTTTTCAAAAACAGAATCCGACTTTCTATCTAACTTGTTTATTTTCTTAACCGATTCAAAAATATTTTTGAAATTACTCATTTCTTTCAATTCTTTCACAGAAACCATAATAAGCTGACAAGCCTCCAGGTTAATTTCTGTGATTTTTCTGATTGATTTGGTAATTTTCTCTACTTGATACATTCTAATTCTATTAGATGCTTCTTGCAAATTACTTGCAACATCTTCTATAGTAGTCATTAAAGAGTGAATATCTTCTCTATCAAATGGAGTAATAAAATTTTTACTTAATTCGATATTCATTTTATGAGAAATTTTCTCAATACTTTCAGACAATTCATCAATTTTTTTAAAATAATTTTCTCTTTCTGTTTTAGAAGCATTAACTCCTTCGTGTAATGCATCAGAAAGTTTTGTTAATTTATTAGTCGCTTCCTCGAATAATGGAAAAAATGTTTTGTCTTTTGGAGAGAAAAAATTTAAAATGTTTTTAAAGCTCATCTTTTTATAAAGTTAAAATTGTGAGGCAAATGTAAAAACACAATGTTAAATTAATGTTATGTAATTGATAATAGTAGATTAATTGTTAACTAATTTTTAACATTTTTTTTAAAAAAAGCAGACCTATAAGCCGGATTCTGTCTCCAATAAAATTGGAGCCTTATCATTTATCTAGTTCCGAAATTACTCGCGGAATCTATCTTTCTACCCTTCAACAACGGACGAGAAACCCTTAAATGCTGATATACTTGAAATTTCACCGCATAGAGTTTACCTGGTTTCACTACAGCTTAACCTGTACATACTTTCTGTTGCACTTGTCCTCCTCCGATACATCGGAGTGACGGGCGTTACCCGCTATGCTTCTCTTTGGTGTCCGGACTTTCCTCTCCTAATAAATTAGAAGCGATAAGGCGGTCTGCTTGGCAAAGATAATTCAAATTGGGCGTTTTTTATGAATTAAATTGAATTTCTGAATTAAATTTAGAAACACAGATTAAAGAAATCATATAAATTTTATAAATTTCTTTAATCTGTATTATAAAGTTTATGACTAACAAATTCTTAATAACTTTTTACTTTTCACTTTTGACATTTCGTATTTTAAATCTATATTTGCTATCAATAATACGTTATGGAACAATTTATAGTATCAGCCAGAAAGTACCGACCTCAAACATTTAAAGATGTTATTGGGCAACTTGCTATTACGAATACTTTGTTACATGCAATTGAAAACAACCATTTAGCACAAGCATTACTTTTTACAGGACCTCGTGGTGTTGGAAAAACAACTTGTGCCAGAATATTAGCCAGAAAAATTAACCAGGAAGGATACGATGATCCGAATGAAGATTTCTCTTTTAATGTTTTCGAATTAGATGCCGCGTCTAATAATGGTGTTGATGATATTAGAAGTATTATCGACCAAGTTCGTATCCCACCACAAACCGGTAAATATAAGGTATACATTATTGATGAGGTGCACATGCTTTCCGCTTCGGCATTTAATGCGTTTTTGAAAACATTAGAAGAACCACCAAAGCACGCTATTTTTATTTTAGCTACGACTGAAAAACATAAAATTCTTCCTACCATATTGTCTCGTTGTCAAATATTCGATTTTAAACGAATTACGATAAACGATACCAAAGAATATTTAATGGAAATTGCACAAAATCAAAATGTGCAGTTTGAAGAAGAAGCGCTTCGAATCATTTCGCAAAAAGCTGATGGTGCCATGCGTGATGCTTTGTCTATATTTGACAGAGTAGTTTCGTATTGTGGAAATAATTTAACGCGACAAGCTGTTGCTGAAAATTTAAACGTGTTAGATTACGATTATTATATAAAAGTTACCGATTTAATTTTAGAGAACGATATTCCGCAATTACTTTTAACGTATAACGATATTTTATCGAAAGGATTTGACGGACACCACTTTGTTGCTGGTTTAGCTTCACACTTTAGAGATTTATTGGTTTGTAAAAATCCAGCAACACTTTCGTTGTTAGAAGTCAGTGAACAAACACAACAAGAATTTGCTGTTCAGGCACAAAAAGCTTCTCAAGAGTTTTTATTGCAAGGGATTTCTATTGCTAATGAGTGCGATTTAAAATATAAAGTGAGTCAAAATCAACGATTGTTTGTTGAACTTACACTTATGCAATTGGCTTCATTAACACATGATGCCGAAAAAAAAAAGTTAAATATTATATAATACCTTCTACTTTCTTTGATTCAACTCAAAAAAGTCAATCTCCACAAATATCAATTCAACCACAAATTGTTTCAGCACCTGAAATAATAGAAGTGATTCAAGAAGAATTTCCAAAAGCGGAAGAAAAAGTAGAGGCAAAAATAGAACAGATTCAGCAAAAACTTACGCCTACAATAGATACCAGTAATCGAATTTCTTCTTTATCTATTAAAGGGTTAAAACAAAAAGCAGATGTTTCTAATTTAGCAAAATCAGAAACTTTATCTGTAGGCGAACATTTAGCCGATCCATTCACACAGGAAGATGCCATAAAACATTGGAATGAATTTATAGATATTTTAGAAAATAAAGGGAAAAAATTATTTGCAAGTTATATGCGATTGAGCAAACCTGTATTAATGGGCACCAATATATTGTTAGAATTTCCAAATCAAGGTTCTAAAGAAGATTTTGAAAATACGAATTCTGAATTAGTAAGTTACCTAAAAACAAATTTACGCAATTACGATTTGAAAATTAAAATAACGGTAATTGAAACCTACAAACCTAAAGTAATTTATACCAACGAAGAAAAATACAAACATTTTAAGGAGTTAAATCCTAACATAGAAATATTTAGACAAACTTTCGAATTAGACTTATAAAAAAATGGATATTAATTTCAATAAAAACGAAGACCACAACAAACTTTTGGTGTCAGATATGTTGCAAAAATTTGCGAAAGTAAAATTAGGTGGCGGTCAAAAACGTATTGATAAATTACACGCTGAAGGCAAAATGACAGCCAGAGAGCGTATCGATTATTTATTAGACAGCAATGCCAAAAGTATTGAAATTGGTGGCTTTGTAGGAGAAGGTATGTACGAAGAACACGGCGGATGCCCTTCTGGAGGTGTGGTCGTAAAAATTGGATATATTAAAGGGAAACAATGCATAGTAGTAGCCAATGACGCAACTGTAAAAGCAGGTGCCTGGTTTCCAATTACTGGTAAAAAGAATTTAAGAGCACAAGAAATTGCTATGGAAAACCGTTTACCAATTATTTACTTGGTAGACTCGGCGGGTGTGTATTTGCCTTTACAGGATGAAATTTTTCCTGACAAAGAACATTTCGGACGTATTTTTCGAAATAACGCCATTATGAGCAGTATGGGAATTACCCAAATTGCTGCCGTTATGGGAAGTTGTGTAGCTGGTGGGGCGTATTTACCAATTATGAGTGATGAAGCCTTAATTGTAGACAAAACAGGAAGTATTTTCTTAGCGGGAAGTTATTTAGTAAAAGCTGCAATTGGCGAAACTATTGATAATGAAACACTTGGTGGCGCAACGACACATTGTGAAATTTCAGGGGTTACCGATTTTAAAGCTAAAGATGATGCAGCTGCTTTAGACAGAATTAAAAGTATTGTTTCAAAA
>NZ_JBIKJI010000010.1:0-27979 GCF_044361065.1 Flavobacterium sp. | reverse complement strand
TCAAATGCTAAAAGCACAAGGCGATACCAAATCGGCAGCACAACAAATGGCAACATTTGCTAAGATGCAGCCCAGTGATGCTAGAGCCAAAGCCTTTAAAAACAATCCAGAATATACAAACCAATTAAAAAGCCAAGCCAAACAATACGATGTTTTAAAATCGGATGTAAGTAGCGACAAAACAGATTTTGGACCGGTCTTAACTCAAAATAACGAAGTATTCTTTACAAGCGCAAGAAACACCTCTAGAAAAGAAAACGGAATGGATGACCAGCCGTATTTAGATTTATATAAAGCCATAAGAAACACGGACGGTACACTAAGTCAAGCTACAGCAGTTACGGAATTAAACACCAAATGGCACGATGGTCCAGCGAGCATAAGTTCAGATGGTACTACGATGTATTATGGAAGTGAGAGTTTCAATGAAAGTGAGTATCAAAAAAACAAAGAAAAACACCTGAAATTCGGACAAATATATTTGTATAAAGCCACCAAAATAGAAGGTGATAAATGGGGCAACTCAAAAGCATTACCATTTAACAGCAAAGACTACTCGGTAAGAAACCCAAGTATTAGTAAAGATGGAAAAATCTTATATTTTTCATCAGATATGCCAGGGGGTTTTGGAGGAGAAGATATTTGGAAAGTAAGTGTTGATGGAGATACGTACGGTACACCAGAGAACTTAGGAGATAATATAAACACAGAAGGCAATGAGAGTTTTCCATCCATTCAAGATGATGGTATTTTATTCTTTTCTTCAAATGGAAAACAAGGATTAGGCGGTTACGATGTGTTTAAACAAAACACCAACACAAAGGAGCAAACAGCAACTAACCTTGGCGCACCAGTAAACACAGAAAAAGATGATTTTTCATTTTCGTACAATTTAGATAAGAACGTAGGTTATTTTTCAAGTAACAGAGAAGGAAATGACGATATTTATCAAGCCATTGCCGTTTGTGGCGTAGATGCTACCGTAATTGTAAAAGACGCAGAAACAGGTAAATTATTATCAGGAGCAAGTGTTACCTTTGTGGACCAAAAAGGAAAAAACAAAGGCAATCAAGAATCAAACGACAATGGAGAAGCTAAGTTTGGTGTAGCGTGTGATGAAATCGCTAGTTTTAATGCCACCAGAGCGGGTTACCAAAACGGAACAGCTAGTATGCCAAAATCTAAAAACGGTGCACAAAGTATCGTGATTACTTTAACACCAATACAACCAATAATCACAGAAACAGAAGTGATATTACAACCGATATACTTTGAATACGACCAATCCAACATCACGGCACAAGGAGCAGAGGAGTTAGATAAATTGGTAAAAGTAATGAATCAGTATCCAACAATGGTAATCGATGCGAAATCGCACACGGATAGTAGAGGATCGGATAGTTACAACTTAAGACTTTCAGACAGAAGAGCCAAATCTACGGTGCAATACATCGTATCGAAAGGCATTTCAAAAGAAAGAATTTCAGGCAGCGGTATGGGAGAAACCCAACCAAAAGTAGTATGCGCAACATGCACAGAAGAACAACACGCACAAAACAGAAGAAGTGAATTCTTAATTATTAAAAAGTAAATTAAAAACACCAACCTATTTAATAAATTAAAAAGCGTCTCAGCAATGAGGCGCTTTTTTTGTGTTTAATTTTCGCTTTAATAATCTTCTGAAGTATAATTTTAACTAGTATTATAAATTTAGTTTTTTCAAATTTTGTCTGATTATTAATTGTTTAAAATTATTTTTTTTAAGATTTAAGGCTTTGTATATGTTTTTAATGTAAATCTGATTTACAATAAATAATATTTTTTGTAAAAAAACGATTATTCAAAAAAACTATTTTTGAATTGAAACTAAAATTATATAATTTATTTAAAGCGATTCATTCCAGAAATCGTAAAATTTGAACTGTGTATAGTTTCTATTATTTCTTACATTATTTAATGATGTAATGATTTCTCAAAGGTAAATTGTAAGATGGGTGATGACGTACGAAACATTAACTTTTGTGTTTTTTATCAAAGTATTTGCATTACCAAGTAAAACCCTATACAAATCTAATCTCAATATTAAAAACTATGAACAAGATGCTAATCTCAAAAAAGTTAATTACCCTATTTCTATTATTGGTTAATGTTTTTGCTTATTCTCAATTTGTAACAACAGGAATAGCTACATCAAATAGTCTATATTCAGGAGGTAATATTGGTGTGGGTTTTACAACGTTACCAGTTTTTGGAACTAATAAATTCATTGTTACGGGTAATTCTTTATTCACAGGAAACACAACTGTAAATGGTACAGGACAATTTGCAAATTTAGGATTGGGAGTATTACCAAACACAATATATAGATTGAATGTAACAGGTAATTCCCTTTTTACAGGAACTACAGCTTTTACCGGTAATACTACTGTAAGTGGTACAAGTCAGATTGCAAATTTAGGATTGGGAGTACTGCCAAACACAATATATAGATTGAATGTAACAGGTAATTCCCTTTTTACAGGAACTACAGCTTTTACCGGTAATACTACTGTAAGTGGTACAAGTCAGATTGCAAATTTAGGATTGGGAGTATTGCCAAATACAGCATTTAGATTGAATGTTATAGGAAATTCACTTTTTACAGGAACAACTCAAACAACAGGTAATGTTGGAATAGGAATAGCTCCTAGCGCAGCACTTTCAACAAAATTATCATTAGCAAGCGGAATACAAGGATTAAGTGGATTGCAATTTTCTAATTTAACAAGTGCATTTGTACCAACGTCATCAACTAATAAATTCTTAACTGTAGATGCAAGTGGTAACGTAGTATTATTAAACACCACCCAAACATCCGGAGGAACTACAATAACTGCTGGCGCAAATATTACTGCTACAGGCTCACCAACAACAGGATATACTATTTCTAGTCCATCACAAGTTTTATCTCAAAGCGGCAACACTGTAAGTCTTTCAAACGGTGGCGGTTCTGTAACTTTTCCAACTTCAACAGATTCGCAAACACTTTCTGTTGCTGGAAATCAGCTATCTATCTCAAATGGGAATACGGTTACTTTACCAACTATTTCGAATACAAATTTATATAATAGTAATGGAACCATTACAAACCCAATTGGTTACTCAGGTAGATTTGTGAATTTAAATAATAATATATTGCAGTTTAGCAACTCTAACAATGCTTATTTTGGATTTAATATAAATCCAAATCCAAGTAAATGTGCAAGTTTTAATACAATTTACAATTCGGGAAGTGCTGCAGATAATGTTTTTATTTTGCCTAATACTAATAAAGGATATACTAAAATATTTGGTAGTATTACAAATAGAAGGGTTGTAACAACATCACTCACTACAGGAGTAGATATAGAAAAATCTTGGTTGCAATCAGGAGAAAGTAATACACTTGATTCTTCAAAATCACTTTATGAAAAATCACAAAAATTTGTTTTATGTGATGATAAATTTAAACCACTTGTATTAAATCCATTAGGCGGGTTTGTAGGTATTGGACTTGGGCAAACTGTAGTTCCAACTGCGCAGTTGCATACCAAAGGCTCTGTAAAACTAGATAATTTAGGAACTCCACCACCTGCACCTATTAGTATATTAGGTACAGACGCCAACAACCAAGTATTTCAATTTCCAGCAAGTAGTTTAACACCAAACAATGTAAATATATATACTGATAATGGTGACTTACAAGATTATAGAACAGTAAATCTTAATCAAAAAGCATTAACTTTTTTAGACAATCAAGCTAATTTTTCAAATATATTTTCGTTGACATCGAATGGAAATACATTGAATGGTTATGGGGTAGCAATAAATAAAACACAATCTACTTCATATCTTGCTCCAAACCTACAAGGAGGTGGGTATAACAGAAATCAAATGACTAGTTTTGATGGTGTTAATCTAGAAGTAACTCTTAAAACAGAAGGTCTTTATAATAGAAAAGCATGGTTGCAAATAAGTGATTACGAAACCAAAAAAGTAGAAAACCCATCAAATAGTGCAAAGTTTGATTTGGAAGATTTTGGATTATTAAAACCATCTTCATACCTTATCAATCCTTTAGGCGGAAACGTCGGCATAGGATTGGATAATGGACAGCCATTTGGTGGCACAGTAACAGACCCAACAGCAGTATTACACACACTTGGAAAATTAAGGTTTCAAGATTTACCAGATGATAAAAAACCAAATGCTATTTTAGGTACAGATACTGATGGTAATGTTTTTGAATATGATCCAAGCCAATTTGGTGGTGGGGCTAACGAAAATATTTACAATACTAATGGAACTCTGCAAAGCAATAGATCCGTTTCAATGGCTAGTAAAACATTAACTTTTATTGATGAAGGTAATAACCCTCAAAGTTTAAATCCTTTTTCATTTACTTTAAATCCTAGGTCAAATGATGCTAATGTGATTATTAAAAATAATAGAGTTCAAAATCCAAACTTATTTGGATTAGGTCATTTTAAAATCTCCAACCAAAATAGTGGAGGAAAATTCCCTAATGAATATGAATTAACAACTGGTTTTTCAACAAATTATTTTTGGACTCAAGCTTCAAATAAAAATCACTTTTCAAATGATGTTAGTAATTTAAATTATGCTATTAACCCCCTTGGAGGAAAAGTTTCTATAGGTACAACAAACATTAATCTTGATGCAGATTGTCCAGATTGTAACAATTATAGATTATTTGTAGCTCAAGGCATTCGTACAGAAAAAGTCCGTGTAGATATTGCTAGTGTAAAAGGTTGGGCAGATTATGTATTTGCCAAAGATTATTCTTTAATGCCTCTTAATGATCTTGAAAAATTTATTAAAATCAATGGTCACTTACCAAATATTCCAAAAGCGGAGGAAGTAGTAAAAGAAGGTATCGATTTAGGCGCTATGGATGCTAAGTTATTAGAAAAAATTGAAGAGTTGACCATACACACCATAGAACTTAACAAGAAAAACGAGGCATTGGAAAAAGAAAAAATCAAACAAGCCAAACTTATAGATGATTTAGCGAAAAGGTTAGAAAAATTAGAAAAAAACACCAAACAATAATTATAAAAATTACAGAAGATGAAAAAGCAATGTAATTTTTATAAAAGGAACTTTTCCCTTTTATTCATAGGTTTTTTATGTTTGACCCCTTTGTTTACTTATGGTCAAACAGACTCGTTGAGCATTCAAAAAAACAATAATTCTATAAAAGTATTAGAAAATAGAATATTAGATTATAACAAAAAGCAAGAAAACGCTATCTCTCGTTTTTTAAAACAAGGATATAAAAAAACCATTGAAACTAAAGATGGAGAATATAGCGAACTTATTGGAGAAAATGCTTTTGGAAAACCACAATATTTTATTACCCATAATTCTAATATTGTTAATGCCTTAGCTGCAAATATTTTACACAATGGATTTGATGGTTTAAATTTAGAAGGAGAAGGAATAAAAATTGGTTTATGGGAAAACGGAAGACCAAGACAATCGCATGAAATGTTTAGATTAAATGTCACTTCACCCGTAATTAGCAGAATAGAGTATGTTTCTGGTCAAAACTCAATTTTACAGCGTCACGCCACTCATATTGCAGGAACAATTATTGGAAATCAATTTTCTCCAAGTATGAGTTCACCATCCAATAGTTTAGTAAGAGGCGTTGCTTATAAAGGAACTATAAAAGCATGGGATTGGCTCAACGTACCTTCTGAAATGACAACAGCTGCTACTACTGATAATATAAAAGTTGCAAATACAAGTTTTGGACTTAATCCAATTTATATGCACCCTGCCGAATTTGGGAGATACAATGAAATTGCACAACAATGGGACGAAGTGATGTGTATTAACAAAGAATTTCAAATTGTTAAATCCGTGGGTAATGCAAGAGATGACAAAAATAGTAACGGATTTCCACAATATCCACAAGTAAATATACTGGGCGGTTATGATTTATTAGAAGGTGCGGGCGTTTCGAAAAATGTATTAGTGGTGGGATCAGTTAATTTGGCAGGTAAAACAGCGCCTTTTACTACTAATGTAAATTCAATTTCAGAACCATACAGCAGTTGGGGATCTACAGATGACGGCAGAATTAAGCCCGATATTGTAACTCACGGAAACAATGCGTTTTCCAGCATAGAAACGCAAAACAATACGTACGGTTATTATAGTGGAACTTCTCAAGCTGCTGCAGGAGTTTCTGGAGGAATTGCACTTTTACATAATTACTGGAATTCCAAATTTTCAACAACTTTGTGGTCTTCAACAGTTAGAGCCTTACTTATTCATAGTGTAGACGAAATAGACGATAAAGGTCCCGATTACAGACACGGTTGGGGCGTGGTTAACTTGCAAAAGGCAGCAAGTATAATTCAGCAAAGAGGTAAAAGCGTAATCATCCGTGAAGATGTATATAACGGTCAAACTGTTAAATTAAATTTAGCTGCCACAGGTAAAGAAGACCTAAAAGTAACGTTGGCTTGGACTGACCCTGCTGGAAATGTTGTTTTAATTGACCCAACCAATCCAAATGCTTCTATTAACGAAACTACAGCTAAATTAGTAAATGATTTAGATATTCGATTAATTAGAAAAGATGCAAATGGTAATGATGTACCTTTAATTAATGGAGGTCAAAATTTACTTATGCCCTGGATTCTGAAAAATAACATTGCTGAAAATAATAATGCAAACACTTTAAGTCAACCTGCAACTAGAGGCGATAATATCAGAGATAATGTTGAAAAAATTGAAGTATATCAAAATTTAATTCCATCCACTGGCGGTATGTTTCAGTTAGAAATTAAACACAAAGGTACATTGTCAGCCGCATGTCAATCAGGGCTAGGGCAGCCTTATTCTTTAATTATTTCTGGAGTTAGTTTTTGTTCAGATGATTTAGTTTTTTTACAGAATCAAGATAATGAATTGACAGATAATGTTGGCACAACGGTTTTAGCTAATACTATAAAAGCGAGTAACATTATTAGAGCAATCCCAGGATTTGTAGTTACTAATCCTGATTTTGTGGAATATAAAGCGGCTGATTTTATTGAATTATTACCACAATCTCAAAATGGTGGATCAGGAACAGATGGATTTACAGCCGAATACGGATCTGATTTTCTAGCTCATTTACCTTGTTCAGGTATAAATCAAAGAACAGCTTTTAGTGAAAATGCTATTGAAAGTTTTAAAAATGACACAGATGTTAATGAGAACGTTATTGTTGATAAAGGCGAAGTGGTTGTTTTCCCAAACCCATATATCAATGATATTTTGAATATTCAATTTAGATTAATTCACGCTTCTACTTTCGAAATTCAAATATTTGATATTTCAGGAAAATTAGTTTTTCAAGATAATGACAAAAAAACCTATTCTGAAGGCGTCCATAAAAAAGCAATTGATGCCAATTTTTTAGCATCGGGAACTTTTATTATTAAAACTATTTCCAATGAGGGACTAAGTACAATCAAACTTATTAAAAAGTAACGGTTATGAAAAAAGCGATATTATTATTTATTTCAATAATTTCTTTAGGTATCTATGCCCAAAGTCCTGGAGGTGTTTCCGGCAGTGAAATTTGGTGTAAAGTAAATAAAGTTACCCCTGCAGGGTCTACTTTTCATTATAAAGATTTTAGCACCAATAATAAAGCCATTACTTTAGGAGCTAGCACCGAACTTACACCCTCTTTTTTTAACTATAATTATTCTTTCTCTTATGATAGTACGGATTATATTTCCTATTTAAGTAAGTTAGAAAAGTTAAAAGAGGCTACAATTTTTATTGTTAATTTACCAACACCGCCTTCAGATCCAACCCTAAATTATGCATTAATGAATACCGATTGGAACTCAACAATACCAAATGTTTCAGGGAGTGTAAACGAACAATCCTTTAAATTTAGTACTTCAACTTTTGAAAAAGAGGTTCTTTCGATAACATATCCTTCAGGTTCATCAGTTAGACCAAACGGAAGAATCAATACGTTGCTTTGGCATAATTTTAATACAAAAAAAATAGTCAATTCATTTGGTTCAAATGGCGAAAGCTCTGTCTTTATTGGAAAATCATTCACAAATGTAGCAAATTTTTCGGGACAAATTCCCGAGGTTATTGTGTATAGAAAAGCATTGAATGATAAAGAAAAATGGAGAGTAGAAAGCTATTTGGCTCTAAAATATGGCATTACATTGCAACCAGAAGTAAATTATTACACTTCCAAAAATGAAATATTTTGGCATAAAGAGAATAATGGTTTTTTCAAAAATAGAATTTTTGGTATTGGAAGGGATTCTAATTCAAGTTTATATCAAAGACAATCAAAATCAGTCCATCAGGATGGTAATCGTTTAGTTTTATCTCGAACAAACACTTTATTACCAGATAATTATCCGACTGCCAACACTTCAAATAATATAACAGACCAAAATTTTATTGTGATGGGAGATAATGGAAGAGGAGAATTATTAAATTTTGATGAAATAAATGGAATAACTACAATGAAAAGAAAATGGCTTGTTCAGAACACTGGCGAAGAAGCTCATTTATTCAACACAAGTTTACGATATATACCTGAAAGCCCTGTTAATTTAGGTGTTAACGAAGCTTTTTGGTTAATTGTTGATAGAAGTCCTTCCAATACAACAGAATCTAATTTTACTGGAAATAATATTGAATATTATCCTGTGACTAATTTTGATAGTAACGGTTTTGCAAATTTTACCAATTTAAAGTGGGGAAATGATACACAAAATTTTAATCAGTTTACTTTTGGAATAGGACCTCGAATGTTAATTCTTACAAAAGTGAATGAGATGCAATGTGATGAAACCGAAGGAATCGTTAATATTGCTATAAAAGGTGGTCAGCCAGGATTTACAATAAATGTTCACGGCACTGATAATCCCTTTAATCTGCAGTTAAATCAGCCAGGTTTTAATTTAGAACTTTCTTTAAATGTAGGAAATTATCAAGTTACAGTTACAGATGCAACGGGATTTTCTCAATCAGAAAATTTCATCATTTCACCTACTTTCAACATTAATATTCAATTAGAGGATATTTATAATTTATATAATTTACCCGAAACAGTTATTGACGCAACAACTTTTGTTGTGGAACCTTTTGAAAATTATCAATTTGAATGGATTCATAATGGAGATATTATCTCAACTGAACCAACGATTTTAGTTAATAATTTGAATGTAGGAACTTATATTCTTCAAATTACTAATAAATTAGGATGTAAAGTAAGCAAGCAATTTGTTGTAATTAAAGATGAATTTTATAGAGATATAAAAGTACTTGTATACCCTAATCCTTCAGACGGTAATTTTACGGTATTTGTTAATTTGCTAGATATCAAGGATATAAATATTGAAATATCCGATGTTCTTGGGAAAATTATTTTTAATGAAACGTTTACAGGTAAAAAAACGTACGAAAATCAGTATAATATTAATGCTTCTGGGATATATTTTATAAGAATTACATCTAAGGAATTTTCAACAACACATAAAATTATTATAAACTAAAAATAAAAGTAAATGCATACTAATATATTCTCTTGGATTAGAAAACGTCAATTTACGTTACAACTTTTTGTAGCAATAATGGTAAACATGATGGTTTTTTCACAACCTTTAAGTTATGCTTTAAAAAATCAAAATAAGTTGAATCGTACTTATTTTAGAAGCAGTACAAGTAACATTGAAAGCAATATTTCTTTAAATGCACTTTCCAATGATATTAAGCATTACAAAAACAATATAACTTCTACAACGAGAGTTGTTAAAAGTAGTGGAGTAGTTGTAGTAAAAGACGCCAACATTATTCCTGCTATAGAAAAACAAGGAATTATAGGCAAAAGTGAAAATTTACCAATTGATGAACTTACCGATAATATTTTTAGTTTTGAATTAAAAGAAGATGTTAAGCAAGAAAAAGAAGCGTATTTGGAATACGAACTTTTTGGCCTTGCTGATGGCAGTCAAGCTACGAAAAGCATCAATGACCAATTGGCTACAGGGGGTAATATCATAAAAAGCAACAAGACTTGGACAAAAGTTAGAGAACGATTAAATCCTGCAGATATTCAAAAAGGGAAAAACTTTGTCAAATTTACTACATTCGAAAATGCCAACTATCAATATATGGTTCGCAATCTAAAAATGGTTTATGAAGTTAAGAAAAATTCTAATTCGGAGACTATTGTATTTAATCAACAAGCAACTAATTCTTATAAAGGAAAAATTGCTTTTAGTGGTTTTGTAACGGACACCAGTGTATCAAAAGTTACGGTTTTAGATAACGAATTTCCAGTAATTAATGGCGTGTTTGAAGTAGCAGTAGAAGAGAAAGCTCCAAATGCAAATTTAGTAGTTTCTTACACAAATAGTAAAGGAGTTAAAACCGAAAATACCATCAAAGTAAATCAACTTTTAGAAGAACCAACTGCAGTACACAAAAACAATAAAACACTTGCTGTTACCAATAAAATATTTGAAAAAGCAAAAAGCAACACCTTATCTTTTGCAGGAGCTACTATAAAAGTGGATGAAGCTGGTATAAATGATACAAAGAATATTTCTATTGCAGGATTACGTTATGTGGATTTACCTACACTTTCACCAGAAATGGTAAACGTTACAGCCGATTATTATGGATACAGAATGCTACCGCACGGCAACCATTTTAATATAGAAAAACCAGCCAAAATTCATTTAAAATACGATGAGAAAAAGTTTCCAACAGGCTATACTGCCAAAGATGTGAAAACCTTTTATTTTGATAATGATCAAAGAAAATGGATGGCCTTAGAGAAAGATACTTTATTGTCAACTACACAAGAAATCGTTTCTAAAACCGTTCATTTCACCGATTTTATCAATGGTATTATTAAAGTTCCTGAATCGCCAGAAACTGGAAGTTACACACCAACTTCTATAAAAGATATCAAAGCAGCAGATCCAACGGCGGGTGTGGTAAGTATTGCTCCGCCAAGTCCAAACAATATGGGAACCTTAAATACCAGTTTTCCAATTAAGTTACCAGCAGGAAGAAGTGGCATGCAACCCGAACTATCCGTAAACTACAACTCAGAAGGTGGTAATGGCTGGATGGGATTAGGATGGGATTTATCTATTCCTGGCGTGTCTTTAGATACACGTTGGGGAGCACCGAGATATGATGCTTCAAAAGAAACCGAGATATACGCTATGGGTGGCGGAATGCTTACCTTAAAAGATGGAGCAGATTATACCAACCCTCATAGAAAAGACAATATTTCAAGAACTTCTGAAAGAGAATTCTACCCAAGAATAGAAGGCAGTTATGCCAAAGTAATTCGTCATGGAAATAGTCCAACCAACTATTGGTGGGAAGTTACAGACAAAACAGGTAACAAAAGTTTTTATGGCGGGCATCCTAGTTTTATTGCAACTAATGGTGTCAATAATAATGCAGTTATTAGAACAGGAGTTGTTGCATCTTTAACGCAAGATAAAATAATTGGTAATATATCATATTGGGGGTTGTATAGAACTGAAGACACCAATGGAAACTATGTGGAATATGTCTATGACAATAAATATGGAATTGATGTGGATTCAGGAAAACCAGGCACAGGAGGTAATGAGTTTTATATTAAAGAGATTAGATATACGAAACATCATACCAATGGTGTTGAAGATAATTTACCTAATTATTATAAAGTTGAATTCGTTCATAACCCATTATCTACAAATGGAATAGCCAGAAAAGACATTCAAGTTAATGCACGAAATGGAGTAGTTCAAGTAACCAAAGATTTATTGAAAGAAATAAAGGTAGGGTTTATACAAAACAACATTCCACAACCCATCAGAACATATAAATTCGATTATGAAGAACACGCTTTCTTTAAACAACAATTGGTAAAAATTTCTGAATACGATACCAATGGCGATTTGTTTTACTCTAATACAATGGAGTATGAGAATAAAGGAGATGATGGTTCTTTAATCTCAAACGGGAATATTTTGAATTCAACGTCAACCAGTATATGGGATGGAAAATATGACGATATTAAAGGGGATTTAACAATTAGTAGTTTAGCAGGCGCTATATCTGGTGAGTTTTCTAATAAAGGTAGTTCTTTAGGGACTTCTAAAGGGTGGGGATTGAATGGCGGCTTGTATACAGGCATAGGTTTGTGTACAAGTTATGATATAACTTTTACCGCTGGAGTAAATTTTGGCTATAGTAACTCAACAAGTAAAGGATTAATTGCTTTTATGGATGTGAATGGAGATGGCCTTTCAGATAAAGTATATAAAGAGGGAGGTAGTTTAAAATTCAGACCAAATTTAGGACTTTTGGGTGCTAATGTCGGATTTGGAATGCCGCAAAATATTACAGGAATTAGCGATATTTCTAAAACATCTTCCAATTCATTTAGTGTGGGAGCTCAAGCAAGTTTTGTAGCCTTTGTAGGTTATACCTATAATACCTCAAAAAGTACGACAAAAACTTATTTTTCGGATGTGAATGGTGATGGGTTGATAGATTTAGTGGACAGTGGATCTGTAAAATTTAATCAAACCCTTACTTCTACTTATTTAAACACTGCAAGTTTCTCAACCAATAACAGTCAAACCAGCAATCCTGTTGGTTCGGGTGCAATTAGCACTAGTATTATCAATAATATTTCACTAGAAACTAAAGACCAATTAAGAGATGAGAACCCACAACATGATATTATAAAAGTTTGGACGGCTCCTAAAGCGGGGACAGTTGCTATATCTGGAACTGCCATTTTAGCACCACTTGCACCAACAGCGTCTGAGCCTTATCCAAATTCAAACGATGAGTATTTCACAGATTATGACGGTGTTCGATTATCAATCCAAAAAAACACTTCAACTTTCCCAAATGGTAGCGGAAATGTTATATTAGATAAGACTATTAATCCTACTTTTTCTGCAAGTTCAACTGTTAACACTGCGTCACAAAATATGGCGATAGCTTCTTTAACTGTCGCTAAAGGAGATCGTTTGTATTTTAGAGTTCAAGCAAAAGAAGAAGGAAGTTACGACCGAGTTCAATGGAATCCAGCCATCCTTTACACAGGTACAAATGACACTAATGTTGATGCAGTTTCTTATTTTTCATCTTCAGCAAGTGAAGGATTTGTTTTATCAGCTGATGCTACCACTATAATTCCAAGTGCGGGAACTATTGCATTCAATTGGAATGCCACTTTAAATAGTGTTGCTCCTTTAACTTTTAGTGATAATGTAGTTTTTACTATTGAAAAAGGTAGTATTGATGTAACGAATGGTAATTACACGATAATTAATACTTACACAGCATCACTAAATCAATTAATAGCAAATAATTTAACCTTATCAAATTTTTTAGATTTAGGAGGTAACATGCTTCCACTAACTGTCAATGCGAATGAAGCATTCAAATTTTCAGTGTCTTCCAATTCTAATGTAGATTGGAAAGCAATTAACTGGGAGCCTGTTATCAATTTCACACCAACTTCTGGTTCTGTTATTGCACTATACCCTGTTGTAAATTATGGTATTTACAATAAAAAAATTAACGATGTAATTTCTAAAGTAACAGGATTAAACACGACTACAATTGTAGTTCGACCAGTTTTTACGACAACTGCTTTTAATACTTTAGCAAATGGCAGCTATCCTTTTAAGTTAGTAGTTAAAAACAGTAACAAAAAAGTAATAGCAACACAAAATATTACAGTCAATGTAATTTCAGGGGTAGCATCGATTATTGGATTAAATGATATTGCAATTGAAAATGATGTAACACCTACGATTTATGCGGAATATTACACATCGAATGTAAATGCTGCCAATATAGGCGCACTAGCAACAAACCCAATTACGGTTCAAATCTATCAATCAACTATTCCAAGTGCAATACAACCTGCTTATGTTACACCGACAGGCGTATGTTCTACCAAATGGTTAACAGGAATTTCATTTGGAGGTTTTGTTTCAACTGGTCAAACTTGTCCAAACTATTATCAGCAAATTACAACACCTATTAAAAGTTATGTAAAAAGTACCTCTTATAGTTTAAATGTAAATCTTAACACCTCTTCAAGAGCTGCGGTTTGGATTGATTGGAATAGAAATAATAGTATAGAGGCAAGTGAGTTTTTTGCTTCCACAACTTCACTACTAAACCATACATTTAATATTACAGTTCCAGCTACTGCTTCAGATGGACAAATCAAAGTAAGAATAAGAGGTGGAGCAGACGCAACTTATAATTCTACAACTTTTAACAATAATAGCATTGCTGGATCAGTTAGAGATTTTTGGATAAATACAGTTTCATTAAGGGATACTAAAAAAGATATTTATTGCAAAGTAGGCAATAATGATTTTGGTCCAAACTATAGAAATTGGGGACATTTTGCCTACCATGGTGGTATTGTTATTCAAAGAGGTGTTGACTATAACGGCAATGGTAGTTTCGATACTGATGAAGAAAGAAGAGCAATTGTTCTTGTTGGCGGAAATCCAGTTATACAAGCGAATTACGGAATTACTGCAACAAACACTATTATTCCAATTGACGAAGGGGTATTAAATTCAAATACTACTTCTACGTTTGGCCCATGTCAAGGGTTGTCTGGTCAGCCATTACTAGATTGCTTACAAGCCAATAATACACAAAATCCAACAGCTATAAGATTTTTTAGATTATCTCCAAATGAAGAACTCAATTTATGGTATGGTTCCTCTAACTTTGTTAGTGTACAGGAAAATTATTTTTCAACCTCAAGAATGGGGGTTAAAAACATAAATACTATATATGTTGAAATGCCTACAGGCGGAACAACAAGTGCAATTTGTTCATTCCCTTCTATTGGTGGTATTGCTTTAATTAATAAAGGAGAAGGTCATTCCTTTTCTGGAGGCTTAGGAGTTGGTGCATTTGGAGGAAGTGCAAATTATAGTACTAGTTTTAACTGGGCGGAATTAAACTATATGGATTTGAATGGTGACAGGTATCCTGATATTTTAACCAAAGATAATGTACAATTTACTAGTCCAATAGGAGGATTCGCGGAAACTCGAAACTTAGGTTTTGGTAGAGTTTCTAGCGGAACTTCTGCAAACTGGGGAGCTGGTGTATCAGGAACGTTTAAAAAATCAAGTACTTCTGAGCCTAAGACCGATAGTAGTGCTAATCAAGGAACTACACCAGCTGTAGATGCAAAAACAGAGACACAATTAAAATCATCTAGTCCCAATGTTGGTATTGGCGGTGGAGAAAATAAGGAAAAGTTGCTATGGATAGATATAAATGGTGACGGTCTTCCAGATAGAATTAATGTAGATGGTGGTATTAAAGTTTCTTTGAATTTAGGTTATGGTTTTGATTCTGAAAAGACATGGGTTAATGGAACTAATGACTTAAATGGAACACAAAGTAATATCTCTGGTGGATTTGGTTATTCTTATGGTGATAATAGCTATTCAGGAGGTATTAGCGCTTCTGTTTCTAAAGCCTATACCGAAAGAAATATTGCAGACATTAATGGAGATGGACTACCAGATTTATTGTTAGACTTTGGTGGTGAGGGTTTAAAATACAAATTAAATACAGGTATTGCTTTTGATAATACAGAACATTCTGTTAGTGGATTTATTAATTTTAATCGAAGCTCAGCCGAAGGATTAAATGGTTCTTTTACAATTCCGATTCCAATTGGGATACCTCCTGCGTTATGTGTAAAGCTTGTAATTACTCCTAGTTTTGGTGGTGAACAGTCTCTAAATAGAACGGAAAACAATATTGAAGACATTAACGGTGATGGTTTTGTAGATATTTTAAGTACTGGTGGTGGTAATTCAAATGATGGAGAACTTCACGCTCGTCTTTCAAAAATTGGCAAAACCCACCTTCTTAAAAAAGTAAACACCCCAACAGGTGGTTCTTGGGAAGTTGCTTATGAACGCGTAGGAAATACATTTGAATTACCTCAAAGTAAATATGTAGTAAACAAAATTGCTATTTTTGACGCTTTTACAGCAGACAACAACTGGTCTAATGATAGAAATGTTACTTCTGTAAAATATGAATTGCCTCACCACGATCGAAGAGAACGCGAATTCTTTGGCTTCGGAAAATTGACAGTATATCAACATGGCGGTTACAATACAGCACTTAGCCCTAATCTTACAGCGGCTACTTTGCCTGAAATTTACCGTTATTCTGTGCAAGAATTTCATACCAATAATTATTACTTAAAAGGTGCCGTTAAAAAAGAAACACTTTTTGACGCAAATCATAAAAAATGGACTGAAAATAAAACCACTTATGGTATTTATGATTCAGAAACGCCTGTAAGTTATTTGCCTTTTGGAAGCAATTCATCATCATACAATTTGTCGTTAATTGATGAAAATAAAGTGCGTTTTAATAATTCAGATATAAATAACGTCACTTTTCCTACATTTATTTGTACCAAATTTGACCATTCACGTCTTTTTGTTTCCCCTCTCATTTCAGTAAAATCATTTACTGAAGGAGAAACCGGACTTATTACTGCCGTTACCGTTATGGAAGGTTTTGACAACAAAGGAAACATCACACAATACCGCGATTATGGTAATCAAAATGCAGACGCATACGTATCTAAAATAGCATACAATCCTATAACCATATACGGACAACAATATAACGGCTATCCGTCAACCATTCAAGTTTTTGATGCTGATGGCACTACTTTAAAAAGAGAACGCAAGGCAGTTTATAATACCAATGGCGATTTAGAAAAAGTAATTACAAAACTAAATACAGCAGATGACACAACAGTTAGCATGCTTTATGATACGTATGGAAATCTTTCAAAAGTAACTCATGAAAACAGCATTAATCCTTTAGATAATAGCAAATTCTTTAGAGAATACACTTACGATGATGTAATTCACACGTTCCCAGTAGCTGTAAACGATGCATTTGGGTACGCCTCAAGTAGTATTTACAATTACCTTTTCGGTATTCCGGTTTATACTACCGATATGAACCTACAACCTATGCGTACCCGTATAGACGACCGTGGAAGACCCATAGAAATTACAGGGCCTTATGAATTATTTGTTGAGGGCGTAACTGGCGGCGGTAACGAAATTGGCTGGACGATTCGTTTTGAATACCAAGGCGAAACAGCTGTTGCCTCTAAAGTTAATGGAACTAGTATTGACGATGATAACTATACCAAAATTTATAATGCTACTGGTAATTTTCAAGCCATTGTGCCAGACAACATAGATACAAATGACCCAACCAATAAATTGCACCATGCCTTAACCCGTCATTTTGACCCTGAGTATCGTGCTAATGAAGAAAGTGTAACCACTGCCAACCAGATTTTAACCAGTACCTTGGCAGACGGTTTTGGCAAACCAGTGCAAGTTAAAAAGATGTTTGCTCGTCATTTAGTAGCAACTACAGGAAATACTCCAAACACAACTAACAATAAATTGGAGTGGCTTTTGGCAGGAAAAATCAAGCAAGATGCTTACGGTAGAGCAATAGAAAGCTATTATCCAACCACACAAACCGATGATTTTACTGGACTAACTTCTAATGTGAGTTTTGTGCCAACCAATGCCTTTGTGTATGATAATACTGCCGATACGGTTGAACCAACAATGGCAACCTATGATGTGTTAGACAGAAGTAAAACTACAAAACTACCAGGTGAAACCGAGGAAACGACGATGGCATATACCATTGATGGCGACCGTTTTGTAACTACCGTTACCAATGAGTTGGGGCAAGTACAAAAATCGTTTACCGATGTGCGCGGTAGAACGACTCAAACCCTACAAGAATCAGTAACAGGAAATATTCCAACCAATTTTGAATACAATAACATTGGCGAATTACTAAAAGTTAAAGATGTTGCAGGTAATGAAACCATAAGTAAATACGACTTAGCAGGAAGACGTACAGAGTTGCGCCATCCTGATAACGGTATTACCCAATTTGTATATGACAAAGCTAGTAATTTAATAGAGCGTAAAACGGCTAACTTATTGCAAGTAAATCAAAAAATAGAATACAAATATACCTACAACCGATTAGATGAGATTAAGTACCCTCAAAACCCTGAAAATAACGTGCATTATTATTACGGCACAGCAGGGAACTCTGATGCGGCAAACGATAATGCCGTAGGAAGATTATGGTATCATGTAGACGCCACAGGAACACAATACATGAAATACGGACGATTAGGTGAACTTACCCTAAACCGTCGTTCGGTGGCGGTGCCTGGCGATAGAGTATATTGGTTTCAAACCGAATGGACGTACGACACTTGGAACCGTGTAAAAACCATTAAATATCCTGATGAAGAGCTAGTTACCTACAAATACAACAAAGGTGGCGAGCTGCATGCGATGACTAGCAATAAAAATGGGGCTAATAACAAAGACATCATTAGCCAATTAGGGTATGACAAATTTGGACAACGCACCTATTTACGCTACGGTAATGGTACAGAAACCACTTACAATTACCAAGCCGAACGCAGACGTTTGGATAGAATGAAAGTAAGCGCTTCTACTACTTATGGTGCGGCAACGGCTCGACAATTTGTAAACAACAAATACAACTACGATGTACTAAGCAACGTATTGTCTATACAAAACAACACCGTTGCAGTGCCTACAGCTACACAAATTGGAGGTAGAAGCTGGCAAGAATATACCTATGATGATTTAAACCGATTAACCACCGCATCGGGTAACTTTGTAGGACGAAATGATAATGGTGTGGGCTTTAACCATAGTAAATATACCTTGGCCATGAGCTATGATAGCCAACATAATATTACTAGCAAAATACAAAACCATGAAACAGCAACCAGTACCAATGCTAACTCTGTAGCAGGTACTTGGACACAGGTAGAACAAACGTCTTATAACTTAAATTATCAAGATTATAACACGGCAGATTATAGTGTAGCGGGGTATAACTATACACAACCGCATGCACCACGCACTATTGTAGACCAGCCAAACACAACTGGCTGTTGTGATGCGGCAAACGACCCAAGAGTAAAAACCAAAGGTTTTGATTATGATGCCAATGGTAACCAAATCAAAATAATTAGTAAAATATGTACTTCGCCAGAAGCCGACGTGTTAAGGGAAAACCTTTGGGACGAAGAAAATAGATTAAGAGCTATTGACCTAAACCCAGAGGCAAACACCGTGCATCCAATTGCTATTTATACCTACGATGCAGGAGGTGAACGTATTATAAAACAAAACGCAACCAGTGTAGCAATATATGAAAACGCCCTAAAAGTAGGTACAGCCGTAAAGAACGATTTTATGCTATACCCAAGTGGTATGTTGGTGGCACGACCAGCTGCTGATGGTACAGGAGCATTAAGCTACACCAAACACTATTTTGCAGGAACGCAACGTGTAAGTAGCAAAATAGGAACTACCACTAATTTAGGCAAGTTTTTACAAGAGTGGACACTTATTGAAAACAGCAGTGGTGGTGCCCCTATTAACTTAGTAAGCACCAGTGGAAACCAATTAACAACTGCCGAAACGGGTGTTACAAAAGTGTATACTGCTTTTGGAATTACACCCACACCAACATTTGCTAGTAATAATGCGTTTTTGGCAGTTCCTGCGTTTACAGGTATAGCGGCAGAAACCGAACACTACTTTTTTCACCCTGACCATTTGGGAAGTAGCAATTATATTACTAACTTTGTAGGAGAAGTAAGCCAGCATATGGAGTACTTTGCCTTTGGCGAAACGTTCATTGAGGAGCATAAAAACTCACACAACTCACCGTACAAGTTTAATGGTAAGGAGCTGGATGAGGAGAGTGGGCTTTACTATTATGGAGCGAGGTATTACTCAAGTAGGGAAAATCTTTGGATTTCTGTGGATCCCGAATTTGAAAAATATCCTAATTATTCACCCTATAATTATTGTTTATTAAACCCATTAGAATTAATAGATCCTGATGGTAGAGAACCTAAGCCAAAATATCGATATGAAAACATTAATAAGAACACTAAATATGGAACTGTTTTAGTGTTGCCGTTAAATTACAAATCAGACCCTGCAATGCTCGCAGAATATAAAGCCGCTAAAAAACAGAATATGCCAATAATAATGGTTTCTGGAATAAATGGATTAGCAAACTCTGTAAAAAGATTGAAAGAGCAAAAGGTTAATTTCACTTCATTATCTATTTCACAACATGGAAATAAAGGATTGTTTCAAATAGGAGATCAATCGTTATATACTACTTCTGACCCAAAAGGAGAAAAATACGTAGGAACTAGCAGTTTTTCAGAATTTACGTCTTTAAAAAGTATTTTGAAAGGGAAAAATATATTTATCGGAGAGTGTTTAGTAACAAAAGATAATGATAAACAGGCAATGGGTATGATTCAAAATTTCACGGATGTTACTCAATCAAATGTCTTTACATCAGACCATTCTGTTCCTGCTGGATATTCCTACGAAGGTAATGAAACATATTTAAATAATAATAAAAAAGAAGGTTGGATTTGGGACAGGAAATATATAGACGGTGATGATTATAACGATTATCATTTGTTTAAACCGAATTCGAAACCGAAAGAAATTTACGATTTAAAAATTAGACTCAATGGAACATTTATTTGGAACAAGGAAGATACTAAATAATATGAATATATTTTTTATCTATATTTTAATTACTTTTTTCAGCTGCCAAGTTAATAAAAATGAAGACAATTATATTTTATATAAATGTTTTGATGAATATCAGATGAAAGGATTATTCAAAATTGATGATATTGACAATTATCAAGGTAGATACTTTGTAAAAGTATTAACTACTGAGGATAGTATTGTTTTGATTAAAATGCAAAAAAAATTAATTACTGAAAACAAAACAATTGAAAAAACAATTTATTTTAACAAAAAAGGGCATTGGGAAATATTGAATAAAGATAAGAACTCTGGGAATAATAAAATTTTTAATGAAATTACGTATTTTCATAATAAAATAATATTTAATGATACCATTTATAATTATAATTACAATTTAATTAAGGGAAAGTATGCTGGTGGTTGTATAACATATTCTACAAAGCAAAAAAGTTTTTTTTGCCACGATTGTGGGATTGATGATATTAGGAATAATTTTAACATAGAAGGTGCAAAAAAGTTTATAAAAGAATGCAATAATAAAGAGATTTTTAGTAAAAAATATATAAAAGAAAGAATGTATGTTTATTATGAAGACGGAACATTATCTGATGTTAGAAGCTTTAATTTTGGGTATTTTGATTCAGATGAATATCTAAATGAAAGTTTTATTGATGAAACCAAACTTTAAAGATCTTACCAGTGCGGATGGTATGAAGCAAGCAACTGAAATGATAGGCAAACTAACAGATTATTGGTTAGACAAACCCGAACGGAAAGCAAGTAGATGTAGTAGACTTTATACCATTTGTAGGAAGCGGAAGAGATATTTATAGAGGAATCCGTGATGGGGATATGACCACTCTTGGTATAGGAATTGTGGGAATGGCTTTAGATATTGGAACAGCAGGGGCTGGTGGTTCAATAGTTAAAGCAGGTTTAAAAGCAGGAGTTAAACCCCGATGGCTCGGATATGTCCTCAAACGGATAGCGCGGATTTGCAATCCGTGCCCACAAAGTGAAAAGAAAAACAGAAACTATAATAAAAGTAGTGTGCTTTTTTTTATATTTGAGTATAAATTTATACGTCAATGTCAACAAAATATAAAGCCACAACAACCGAAGAAGCTTATTTTATCACCATAACAACTGTAGGCTGGATAGATGTGTTTACGCGTCTTAATCAAAAGTACAACATAATAAACGCATTAAATTATTGCCAAAAAAATAAAGGACTTGAGATTTATGCTTATGTTATGATGAGTAACCATTTACATTTGTTATGTAAGGCCACTAATGGCTTTGTTTTATCCGATGTAATTAGAGATTTTAAAAATTTACATCAAAGAAAATTCTTCAAACTATAAACGAAGAACCTGAAAGCAGAAGAGAGTGGATGTTAGAATACTTTCAAAAAGTATGTCAACATTTAAAAAGAGAGCAACAATTTAAAGTGTGGCAAGACGGGTATCATGCAGAGTTAGTAGAGACAAATTGGTTTATAAAGCAAAAAGTTAATTATATCCATAACAATCCCGTAAAAGATAAAATTGTAACTGAGCCAGAAGAGTATTATTTCAGTTCTGCTAGAAACTATGCAGGTTTAGAAAATGAATTAGAAGTAATTATGTTAGATTTATTTTAATTTTGATTGTAGGCACGGATTGCAAATCCGCGCTATCGGAGTAAAGGAGGTGGACAACAAGTGCAATTATTACAGCGTATTTCTAGTAAAAATTATAAAAATACAAGAAAACTATAATCAAATTATGAAGGCTATATCAACATCTATGATCCAAGTAAAAAATTTAAATAATGGAAGAATTATTATATTAGAAAATTATTATAAATTTATAGGAGAATCTAATTTATATTGTATTGATAAAAAATCTCAGCAAGTAATTTGGTTTTCTGAATTACCAATGCCCAATGACTTATATTCAAATAAATTTTCAATTAATAATTCTGAAATAACTATATCATCATATAATGGCATAACTGTAAAAATAGATTGTAATACTGGGAAAATAAAAGATGAAATTTTCTCAAGATGATCCCCGATGGCTCGGATATGTCCTCAAACGGATAGCCCCGATGGCTCGGATATGTCCTCAAACGGATAGCGCGGATTTGCAATCCGTGCCCACAAAGTGAAAAGAAAAACCACAACACTATAAAGTTGTGGTTTTTTTATTAAATTTATGTATTTATAAATAGTACGTATTGTAAATTATAGCAATCAGCTTTTTATTTTTATAACGTTCCTCTTTTGGCTTGTTCTCTTTCAATAGATTCAAACAAGGCTTTAAAGTTTCCTGCTCCAAAACCTTTTGCGCCCATTCTTTGAATAACTTCGAAGAAAAGTGTTGGTCGGTCTTCAATTGGTTTGGTGAAAATTTGTAACAAATACCCTTCTTCATCGGCATCAATCATAATACCTAATTTTTGAAGCTCGTTGATGTCTTCTTTAAATTTAGACATATGATCTTTCAATCTTTCTGGAATGGCATCATAATACGCTTGTGGCGGAGTACTTAAAAATTCGATTCCACGAGAACGCATATCGGCAACGGTAGTAATGATGTCATCTGTTGCAACTGCTATATGTTGCACGCCTTCGCCTTCATAGAAATCTAAATATTCTTCAATTTGAGAACGTTTTTTTCCATTAGCCGGTTCGTTAATTGGAAATTTGATTCTTCCATTTCCGTTACTCATAACTTTCGACATCAATGCTGAATATTCAGTAGTAATTTGTTTGTCGTCAAAAGAAAGGAAATTAACAAATCCCATAACATCTTCAAACCATTTTACGGCTTCATTCATTCTGTTCCAGCCGGTATTTCCTACCATGTGGTCAATAAATTTTAATCCAACCGGTTTTGGGTTATAATCCGATTTCCATTCTTGATAACCAGGCATGAAAATTCCGTTGTAATTTTTACGTTCTACAAAAACAAATACGGTTTCTCCATATGCGCCATAAATACCAGCACGAACTACTTCGCCATCTTCGTCTTTTTCAACAACAGGCTCAAAATAAGGTTTTGCACCTCGTTTTGTAGTTTCTTCAAACGATTTTCTAGCATCTTCAACCCAAAGTGCAATAACTTTAACGCCATCTCCATGTTTTTTAACATGTTCTCCAATTGGTGAATTACTGTTTAAAGCGGTTGTTAATACTAAACGTATTTTATCTTGTTTTAAAACATAAGACGCTCTGTCTTTTACGCCAGTTTCTAATCCTGCATACGCTAATGATTGAAAACCGAAAGCAGTTTTGTAGAAATGAGCCGCTTGTTTGGCGTTTCCTACATAAAACTCTACGTAATCTGTTCCTAATAAAGGCAAGAAATCTTGTGCGCCTTCAAATATTTTTTCTAAGCCGTATTCGACTGATTTTAAATCTTTCATAGTAATATGTTAATTAGAGAATTTGATAATTAGAAAATGGGGACGTGATAATAATTATTTAATGAACACATTTCCTATTTATTAATTTATTTTAGTTTTGAGGTTGAAATTATTTTATTTAATATTTTTAAAATTTCTGATAAATCCATTAATAATTCTTTACAATCTGGATATGATTTATGAGCATCACATAGAAATAACCAATATTCTGTTTCGTCAGCTTCCTTAATGGCAATTTTTAATTTATGTATAAAGTCTGCTTTACTTTCAGCGTTTTGCGCTTCTTTAGAGTTTGCTCCTATTGAAGTTCCGCTTTTCAATAATTGATTTCCTATTACAAATTTCTTTTTTTCTTGTAATGTTTCGGTAAAATCAATTATTTTAAGTGAAAACTCAAAAGTTTTAATTATAAGTGCATTGTTTTTATATTTTTCATTAAAAGTCATTTTTGAAATTATAAAATGAGTTGATTAATTAATCTGAAAATGTATTTTATTTGAACGGTTTAGTATTATCTAATTATCAAATTGACACATTATCTAATTATTCCACCCAAGATTTGTAGTATTTCCCATCGTCTAATCCCATTGCTGCTTCCGTAACCATTAATGGGCGAAACGTATCTACCATTACTGCTAATTCTTTTGTTTCGGTATGACCGATACTTCTTTCCATAGCACCTGGTGCAGGTCCGTGAGGAATTCCTTTTGGATGTAACGTAATGTGGCCTTGTTCGATGTTATTTCTACTCATAAAATCGCCATCAACATAATACAATACCTCATCGGAATCAATATTGCTATGATTATAAGGAGCAGGAATTGATTTTGGATGATAATCGTACAATCTTGGTACGAAAGAACATACTACAAATGTTGCTGTTTCAAATGTTTGATGAATTGGTGGCGGTAAATGCACACGACCTGTAATAGGTTCAAAATTATGAATTGAAAATCCGTATGGAAAATTATATCCGTCCCAACCAATAACATCAAAAGGATGTGTAGCATAAACTACCTCGTGCATCATGCCTTCTTTTTTGATTTTGATTAAGAAATCACCTTTTTCGTCATAGGTTTCTATTTCAGAAGGTAATTTAAAATCTCTTTCGCAAAATGGAGAATGTTCTAAATGTTGACCCGATTCGTTTTTATATCTTTTTGGAGTATAAAAAGGCGCATAAGATTCGACATAAAATAAGCGATTATCTTCTGAATTGAAATCAATTTGGTAAATCATTCCACGTGGAATAATTAAGTAATCGCCATATTCAAAATCAATATTTCCCATCATGGTTCTTAGTTTTCCAGAACCTTTATGGATAAATATCATTTCGTCTGCATCTGCATTTTTATAAAAATAACTACGTAATGATTTTTTTGGTGCGGCTAATCCGATAATACAATCTTTATTAACAAGCATATCTTTTCTGCTTTCTAAAAAATCGTCGGCTGGTTGTAATTCAAACCCTTTTAATAATAGCGATTTAATGTTCTTCCCAATAGCAATTTTTGGTTCAACAGAATAAGATTTAGTAATTTCTTTAACTTGTGTTGGTCTGTGAATATGGTATAATAATGAAGAATGTCCATGAAATCCTTCGGTACCAAAAAGTTGTTCGTAATATAATCCGCCATCAGGTTTTTCAAACTGTGTGTGGCGTTTTTGGGGGAAATTTCCTAATTTATGATATATTGGCATTTCTTTAAGTTTAAAAGTTATAGGTTTAAAAGTATGTTACGATACTTTTTTATTAAAACAAAAAGAGATATACTCACTCAGGATTTCTCTTGATGAGGAATTTCAAATGGGCTAATAATCCGTTCCAATTTTTCATAACACAAATATCGTAAAAATATATTATAAAAAAAAACGACTTCAATTTGAAGTCGTTTTTTTAATTATTTTCTTTCGTTATCTAATCTTTCAAATTCTTCAGGATTATTTAATTTAGCGTGTTTTTTACTGTAAAAGAAATAAACAGCGATACCAATAATTCCCCAAACAATAAATGCATACCATGTTTCTTTTCTAACATAGTACATTAAGAATAAATTAAACGAAACACCTAGTGTGCCGACTAAATATAAAGCAGGAGTTCTATACGGTCTTTCTAATTCTGGTTTTTTATATCTTAAAATCATTACAGCTATACAAACCATAGCAAATGCTAATAATGTCCCCATTGAGCACATTTCTGAAACTTTATCAATTGGTGTAAAAGCAGCTACAATTGCAATAATTGCTCCAACTAAATAGGTGCTTTTATAAGGTGTTTTGAAATTTGCATGTAAATCTTTAAAGAATGGAGGTAATAAACCGTCTTTTGCCATTCCTAAAAAGATACGCGTTTGTCCTAACATCATTACTAACATTACAGAGGTTAAACCCGCAGTTGCAGCAATTGTTATAATAAATACAGCCCATCCTAATCCATTTTCAGCAAATGCTGAAGCTACTGGAGCAGACTTATCAAGTACATCATATTTTACCATTCCAGTTAAAACTAAAGATACTAAGATGTATAAAACTGTACAAATTACTAATGACGCTACGATTGCAAAAGGGACATCTTTTTTAGGATTTATTGCTTCACCAGCTTGAGTTGAAACAGCATCAAAACCAATGTAAGCAAAAAAGACTATTGTTGCCGCTGTCATTACACCACCAAAACCAAAGTTTACTTTTTCTACACCGTCAACAATTGTTGTTGTTTCAGCTGGAATAAATGGTTGCCAATTTGCAGTATCTATATAAAAAGCACCTACAATTATTACAAACAATACTACTGCGATTTTAATAATTACGATAATATTATTGGTTTTCGCAGCCTCTTTAATTCCTTTAACTAAAATTGATGTAACAATTAAAGTAATAATTAATGCAGGTAAATTTATTGCAAATGATGGCGCTTCTAATCCAGCAGCAGTTGATTTTTCTGTAGCTGTAGCTAAATCGTTACACAGCCAAAGAGGTATATCTATATGAAATAAATGCAGCAATTTAACAAAATAACCACTCCATGCAACGGCTACTGTTGTAGCACCCATCATGTATTCTAAAATTAAATTCCATCCGATAAACCAAGCAAAAAGTTCTCCAACAGTACCATAAGCATATGCATAGGCAGATCCTTCAACTGGAAGCACTGAAGCAAATTCAGCATAACATAACGAAGCAAATAAACACCCAATTCCAGCTATTACAAAGGAAAGGGCTAAAGCAGGACCAGCATAATCGTGCGCTGCAATTCCGGTTAAGGTAAAAATTCCTCCACCTATAATAGCACCTATACCTAATGAAGTTAACCCCCATTTTGTAAGTACTCTTTTTAAATCATTTTTTTTCATATCCGCTTCAAACGCGGATACTGGTTTAACTCTCCAAATAGACATAAAGTAATAATTTTTAGTTGCTTCAAATATAGGATTTTTTCAATTAAATATCCAAATCAAAAAAAATATTTAAAAAACGAAGCCCAAATTCACCCAAAAAGCGGAAAAATTCGATTCTGGAGACCAAGTATATTTCAATTCAACTGGGCCTAATAATGTTTCTAAACCATACCCCAATCCAAATCCGGTATATGTAGGTTTGTTAAACCAAGTTTTTGTAGCATTAAAAATAAAATTACCAACAATTGCGACATTATAGGTTAGATTAACGTGATTCTTTTTATAAAATTCGTAGTCCAAAGTTCCACTTCTTTTAATGTATGAATTTCCGCTAATACCTAAAAAATCGTATCCGTAAAATGGACGAATATTTGTATTGTCTTTAAATCCAACCCCACCAAAAGCAAAATCGAAATAAGG
>NZ_JBIKJI010000134.1:0-5935 GCF_044361065.1 Flavobacterium sp. | reverse complement strand
ATAATTAAGGAGAGGTTTTTAATTGGCTCCATGGCAATTCCTAAATCGGTTTTAGAGATAGAAAATTTTGAAAATTGATTGGTATAATCCGATGAACTAAAATAATAATTAAAGTTACTATTTAAATACCACCCTTTTTTTGGAAAATATTTATCATCAAAAGTATCATGATGGAGAAATCCTATTAAAGATAAATAATTGCTATTTTCGATTGTTTTAGTTGCGTCAGACAAATTATCGGATTTTAATAACAAATTTTGTAATTCTAATCCACCACCAATACTAAATTTTCTAAAGAAGACCGTTTGAAGAAAAACTTTAGTATTAATACTGGAATAATCTATATTTATTTTTTCAAACGAATTGTCTAAAAAACTTTGAATTCCAAATGCTGAATTTACATTTCTATTGAATTTATTTAAACTAGAATTAATTCCAAAACTAAAATAATAGCCATTGTCAATTACGTAATTAAAATCGTATCTAAAATTATCACCAAAAATTAAATCCAAAGAAACCATATCATTTTTTGAGATTATTTTTTTCTGGGTAATATTAACCAAAGCACCACTTTTATATAATTGATCGTAATGCAGGGCAAATTTTAAAAAAGTATTTATTTTATTTTCTCGTAAACTGATAAAAATATCTTTTTCGTTAAATTGATATTTTACCGAACTAAAGTTTTGAGTATTACTTAAATTTTGAATCCCATTTTGAAAATCTTCGAAGCTTACTTTTGTGTTGGGTTTAAATCGTAATTTTCCTAAAACATATGCTCGTGTGTAATTTTTTAGTTCTGTAAAAGCAATATTTCCAATAAAAATAGAATCTTTAATAAGTTTTAAGTCAGGTTTCTGATAGGCTTTATTTTCAAATTTTTGTAGTTCTAATAAAAAATTTCTAGTGGCATTTTCTCCATTTTTAATAATTTTTTTTCCATTCTCGAAAGATAAAACAGAATACCCTTTAATTTCTGGTTTGATATAAATATTCGAAAGTTGCTGCTTATTTTTCATTTGAGAAAGCGTGTAAAAATTAGAAATTTGCCCAAAAATAGTCGTAATGCCTTTTAGCTCATTTCGATCTTTTAATTCTTCTTGGACATCTACACCTATAATAAATTCGGCACCTAATTCTTTGAGTTTTTCAATTGGATAATTATTTGTAACGCCACCATCAACTAGCAGTCTTTCTTCAATTTCAATTGGATAGAAAATACTTGGAACAGAACTGCTAGCTATTAATGCTTGCGGAAAAATCCCTTTATTTAATACAATTTCTTCTCCAGTTTCAATGTCTGTTGCCATACAGAAAAACGGAATTGGTAATTTTTTGAAATCTCTCGTATTTCTTACGTGATACGTTAATTTAGATAAAAAATGATAATTATAAAAACCTTTTGAAAGTGCATTTGGGGTTTCTAATTTTAATTTTTTAAAGGGCAATGATAAAGCATAGATATCATCGCTTCTTTTATTAAAAAGTAATTTAGATTTTCTCGGAATATTATCCTGAACTAAATCGTCTATGTTTAAGGTTTTAAATATAGAATCTAATTGTTTACCAGTATATCCGGATGCGTATAAACCTCCAACTATCGCGCCCATACTGGTGCCGCCAATATAATCCACTTTAATTCCTAAAGAATCGATTACTTTTAAAACACCAATATGCGCCAATCCTTTTGCGCCGCCGCCAGAAAGGACCAAACCAATTTTAGGTTTTTTTATGCTGTCTTGTGCAATTGAGTTAAAAGGCAAAAGTAAGAAGACAAAAGCAGAAAGTATAAAACAAGAAAATGTACCACGAATGTGATTCAATTTGCTCTTTTTACTTTTTACTTGTTTCTTTATCACTTGTTATTCTTTTTTGTAAAAGTCGGAAATTTTTTTTGCTTTTGAAAGTCCAATTACTGAAGAAATTTCAGATTCTGTTGCCTCTTTTATTCTTTTTACGCTTTTAAAGTGCGAAATTAAGGTTATCATTGTTTTTTCTCCAATGCCAGGAATACTATCTACTGATGAATTTAATGCCGATTTACTTCTTTTGTCGCGATGATGCGTAATTCCAAATCGATGTGCTTCGTTTCGTAATTGTTGAATGATTTTTAGCGTTTCCGATTTTTTATCTAAATACAAAGGAATCGGATCATCTGGATAAAACAATTCTTCTAACCGTTTCGCAATACCAATAATGGCAATTTTTCCTCGCAAACCTAAATCTTCCAAACTTTTTAACGCAGAAGATAATTGTCCTTTTCCACCGTCTATGATAATTAGTTGCGGTAAAGATTCTTTTTCGTCTAGTAATCTTTTATATCTTCTATACACCACTTCTTCCATAGAAGCGAAATCATTCGGACCTTCAACGGTTTTGATATTAAAATGGCGATAGTCTTTTTTACTTGCTTTTCCATCTTTAAATACCACACAAGCTGATACAGGATTTGTTCCTTGAATATTAGAATTATCAAAACATTCAATATGTCTTGGCTCTACAGAAAGTCGTAAATCTTTTTGCATTTGCGCCATAATACGATTTGTATGTCGGTCTGGATCTACAATTTTAATTTGTTTTAATTGGTCTAATCTGTAATATTTTGCGTTTCGTTCAGATAAGTTTAAAATCTCTTTTTTATCGCCTAATTTAGGAACAGTTACTCTTATTTTATCGCCTAAATCTATTTCAAAAGGCACTACTATTTCTGTTGAAGTTAAAAAGAATCGCGCTCTAATTTCAACAATTGCTAATTCTAATAATTCTTGATTGGTTTCGTCTAATTTTTTCTTTAATTCTAAGGTGTGCGATCGAATAATAGCGCCGTGTGAAATCTGTAAAAAATTAACATACGCCATTGTTTCATCTGAAATAATGGAGAAAACATCAATATTGGTAATTTTCGGATTTATTATAGTTGATTTTGCTTGATAGTTTTCTAATACTTCAATTTTATCTTTAATTTTTTGTGCTTCTTCAAACTTCATTTCAGAGGCTAAAATCTGCATATGGTTTTTAAAATCTTTTAGACTTTCTTTAAAATTTCCTTTTAAAATTTCTCGAATAACTGTAATTTGTTTTTGATAATTTTCTTGCGTTTCGTATCCTTCACAACCACCTTTACAATTTCCAATATGGTATTCTAAGCAGACCTTATATTTCTCAGCTCTAATGTTTGTTAGTGATAAATCAAAATTACAAGTTCGTAAAGGATATAATTCTCTAATTAATTCTAATAACGTGTTTACGGTTTTAAAACTGGTGTAGGGACCAAAATATTCCGAGCCATCTTTTATCATTTTTCGAGTAGAAAATACTCTTGGAAACGCTTCTTTTTTGACGCAAATCCAAGGATACGTTTTATCATCACGAAGCAGCACATTATATCTTGGCTGTAGTGTTTTAATAAGATTGTTTTCTAACAATAACGCATCGGTTTCTGTAGGAACGACAATGTGTTTGATAGTAACTATTTTTTTTACAAGTACCGAAGTTTTATAATTATCGTGGTTTTTGGTAAAATACGATTGTACGCGTTTTTTTAAATTTTTTGCTTTCCCAACATACAAAATCTTATTGTCTTTGTCGTAATACTGATATACACCAGGATTATCAGGTAAGGTTTGAATTTGTAGTTCGAGTGGTGTCATTTGCAGTATACAGTGTTCGGTTTTTTAGTATTCAGTAATTTGACTTGACATAGTCTTACAAAAATAACAAAAAACAATTGATTTAGCATAAAGTAAATTTTTATTACTTTAGCAAAAAGTAAAACACAGTATGCACAAGGAAATTACTATTTTTAACGAAACGATATTACCTGGAAAGAGTAAAACCATCAATATGCAAATTGGAAAATTGCATACGATGACCGATTTACACATTCCAATTATTGTGGAAAGAAGTAAAAAAGAAGGTCCGGTAGTGCTATTAACTGCTGGTTTACACGGTGATGAGATTAACGGCACTGAAATAGTTAGAGAATTAATTGTAAAAAAAATTAATAAACCAAAACGAGGTACTATTATTTGTATTCCTGTAATTAATATTTTTGGATTTGTTAATCAAACCAGAGAATTTCCTGATGGTAGAGATTTAAATCGAATTTTTCCTGGAAGCAAAACAGGTTCTTTAGCAAGCCAATTCGCGTATTATATTTTAAAAGAAATTATACCTCATATAGATTATGCAATAGATTTTCATGCGGGTGGTGCCCAAAGATTTAATGCGCCACAAATTCGAATTGTACCTAATAATGCTGAATTAAAAACACTTTCAGATGTATTTGGTGCGCCTTTTACCTTATATTCTAATAATATTTCTGGTTCGTTTAGAAGTTCATGTGATAAAATGAATGTGAAAATGTTATTATTTGAAGGTGGAAAATCTGTAGATATAAATAATGGCGTAACTAAAGAAGCTGTAGAAGGAACCAAACGATTTTTAACACATTTCGATATGTTAAAAAATAAACACGAAATTTCAAAACCGCACCAAACCATATATATTGAAACGTCGGATTGGATACGAGCTAATTTTTCTGGAATGTTTCATGGTTTAAAACAAATTGGAAGTTATGTTACTAAAGGCGAATTATTAGCTAAAATTTCTGATCCTTTTGGCAAAGTAAGTCATAAACTAAAAGCACCACATGATGGCTATTTAATAAATGTAAATGATGCGCCAATTGTGTATCAAGGTGATGCGGTTTTTCATATTTCAACTAAATTAGAAAATGACGAAGAAGGAATTAAGAACCAAGTATAACGATTTAAGGCAAAATTTATCTGAAGCTACGATTGAAGATTTATCCTTACAAATTGCCAATCAAATTATTCATTTAGATATTTGGCAACACAGTTTTTATCATATTTTTTTACCTATTGAAACCAAAAATGAGGTAAATACAGAATATATTTTACAAGTTTTAGCAGGAAAAGATAAAAACATTGTGCTTTCTGTAAGCGATTTTTCAACTCGAGAAATGACTCATTTTCTATTAACAGATGCGACCAAAATAAAAAAAAATAAGTACAACATTCCTGAGCCAGTTGACGGATTAGAAGTTCCTGTTTCTAAAATTAATGTGGTTTTTGTGCCTCTTTTAGCTTTTGATGAAAAAGGCAATAGAGTAGGTTATGGTAAAGGATTTTATGATCAGTTTTTGTCAAAATGCCAACCAGAAACCATAAAAATTGGTCTTTCTTTTTTTGAATCCGAAAAATTAATTTCCGATACTTTATCTATTGATATTCAGTTAGATTATTGTGTAACACCAACTAAGGTTTACAATTTTTAATATTAATTTAAATAGGAATTCCATATATTTTATTATATTTGAAATTATTACTAAAAAAACAAACTATGTTACAATCTATTCATTCTACGTTAGCTTATGCTGTTTTAGCCGTATTGGTTTTAGCTGTTATTAATGCCTTTTTAGGGCTTTCAGCAAAAAGAAATTTTACTTCAAAAGACAGAAGCATTTCTTTAATTGCGTTAATTTTTAGTCATATTCAGTTGTTGGTTGGAATTGTTCTTTGGGTTGAATCTCCAATCGGAAAAGCAGGTTTAAGTCAAATGTCAAATTCGGCTATTCGCTTAACAGCTATGGAACATCCTTTGATTAATATCATCGCAATTGTTTTAATTACAATTGGTTGGAGCAAACATAAAAAAGAAGAAAGCAGTAATGGGAAGTTTAAAAAAATTGGTATTTTTTATACTTTAGGATTACTGTTAATCTTATCAAGAATTCCTTGGACGAATTGGATGGCATAATTCCTGTCAAATCAATAAAAATATAAAAAGAAGTAAGTGAAAATTTACTTCTTTTTTAATCTTATATTATATGAAGATGAAAAAATTTATATACATATTGCCGCTTTTAGTAGTGCTTTTTTTTCAGAAGGAAAATATAAAATCTAATTTTTCT
>NZ_JBIKJI010000080.1:0-9481 GCF_044361065.1 Flavobacterium sp. | reverse complement strand
CAGCCATAGCATATCCTCCATCAAAGTTTTTAGAGGCTCTTTTTAATATTCTTCCAATATTTAATCGCTCTGCAATTACTGGCGAAGCTTCTAATTTTGTAAGTCCTTCGTTTTTGCAATCTAAATACAATTGTGTAATTTCATCATCTAAAAAATGACCGATTTTTTCCATAACGGTTACCGTGTCTGCCATTAATTTTGGATGTTGACCTACATCAACTAAGTCTTGAAATAATTCTTTAACATTAGTCATATTGAAGTTTCCAGCAACTAATAAATTTCTGTGCATCCAATTGTTTTGACGTAAAAAAGGATGAACGCTTTCAATGCTGTTTTTTCCGAAAGTACCATAACGTACGTGACCTAAAAACAATTCGCCTACATAAGGAATGTTTTCTTTTTGTAACGCTACATTATTTTGATACGACGGATTTTTAGCTAATTCCTCAGAAATTCTGGTGTTAATTTGTCCGAAAATATCCTGAATAGGTTGCGCTTGATTAGAACGAATTCTACTAATATATCTTTGACCTGGTTTTACATCTAATTTAATACTGGCAAAACCTGCGCCGTCTTGTCCACGATTGTGTTGTTTTTCCATTAAAAGGTACATTTTTTCTACCCCGTAAAAAGCCGTACCATATTTTTCTCTATAGTATTCTAATGGTTTTAAAAGTCTAAGTAAGGCAATTCCACATTCGTGTTTGATAGCGTCGCTCATAGTTGGTGTTGTATTGTATTATTTATTTGTTGTATTAAAAATGCCCCGAAATTTCGAGGCATAGTTTTGTCTTATAATTTGATATCAAATTGTGTTAACGATTTAAATTGCTGTAAACGAGCATAAACTTCGTCTTCATTTATGACAACCATTTTTTCTGTTCCAAATTTTTCTACACAAAAGGAAGCCAAATTTGAACCATAAATAATAGCGCTTTTCATACTTTCAAAAGAAAAATCCTCCGTTTGAGCTATATATCCAGAAAATCCGCCTGCAAACGTATCGCCTGCTCCTGTTGGATCAAAAACCTCTTCTAAAGGTAGAGCTGGTGCAAAGAAAACATCTTTATTATGGAAAATTAATGCTCCGTGTTCTCCTTTTTTAATGACTACATATTTAGGACCCATTGTATGGATTTTTGCAGCTGCTTTTACTAAAGAATATTCTCCAGATAATTGACGCGCTTCTTCATCGTTAATGGTAATTACATCTACGCGTTTTACTACCTCTAATAATTCAGGTAATGCACAATCCATCCAAAAATTCATCGTATCTAAAACAACTAATTTTGGTTGGGTCGTCATTTGATTTAAAACAGATGATTGCACAATTGGATGTAAATTCCCAAGCATAACTACTTCAGCATCCTTATATTTTTCAGGAACTATTGGGTTGAAATCTGCTAATACATTTAACTCGGTAGCTAAAGTATCACGAGAATTCATATCATTATGGTATTTTCCACTCCAAAAGAACGTTTTTCCGCCTTTTACAATTTCAATTCCTTCAATATTTATATTTCTTTCTGATAATAAATCTAAATGTTCTTGTGGAAAATCTTCCCCTACAACAGATACTATTGCCGAATCCACCTTAAAAAATGACGCGGATAAGCCAATATATGTTGCGGCTCCTCCTAAAATTTTATCTGTTTTTCCAAAAGGGGTTTCAATAGCATCAAAAGCTACCGTTCCTACAATTAATAGTTTACTCATTTATTTTGTTTTAAATAAGCTGCAAAGATAGTTATTCCGTTTGAAGTTTAAAAATGTTACGTTATATTTAGTAATAAAAATATTCTGTATTTATAGGAATCCATTACATACTATTGTGAAAGTAATTTTTTATAGTAATTTTGAATAGATATTAATTTAGTACTTTTCCATTGGAAGCACCAAAAACGACACTTACTACAAGCGAGATTACAAGCAAGTTAGAGTATTATTGCTCTTACCAAGATCGTTGTCATAAAGAAGTGGAACAAAAATTACGAAGTTTTACCTTACTTCCGGAACTTAAAGAACAAATTATTGTACATCTTATTGAACATAAATATATAGATGAAGAACGATTTGCTAAAAGTTTTGCAAGAGGCAAACACAACTATAAAGGTTGGGGTAAAAACCGAATTGTTCAAGAGTTAAAATACAGAGAAATATCTAAAAGAAATATCGATTTGGCATTGTTGGAACTTCCAAATGAAGTTTATTTAGCTAATTTTCATCAATTGGCAGAAAAAAATTGGAACGGCATTAAAGAACGAAAAGGACAAAAGAAAAATAAAAAATTTGTAGATTTCTTACTCCGAAAAGGATACGAAACCAGCTTAATTTTTGAAAAACTTAAACAATTAGACAAGTAGGTATAAGTGGAAAGGCATAAGGTAATAGTAATGTAAGCTAATTAATTGCTGCTTTTCACTTTTTACTTTTGCTTTTTTACTTTTGCCTTATGCCTTTCCACTTGGCACATTAATTCCCTATCTTTGCAAAAACAAAACCTTATGTTAGAAAATAAAGATCAAAAAACAACGAGCATTGCCAGTTTAGGTGAATTCGGATTAATTGAGCATTTAACCAAACACTTTAAAGTGAATCAAAAAAGCACTATTAAAAGTATTGGTGACGATGCCGCTGTTTTAGATTTTGCTGGCAAAAAAGCAGTAATTTCTACCGATTTATTAGTGGAAGGTGTACATTTTGATTTAAGCTATATGCCTTTAAAACATTTGGGATACAAAGCAATTGTGTCTAATATTTCTGACATTTGCGCAATGAATGCCGTGCCAACTCAGGTTACGGTTTCGGTGGCAGTTTCTAATCGTTTTCCGTTAGAAGCAATGGAAGAACTTTTTGCAGGAATTACGCTTGCCGCCAACGCTTATAATGTAGATGTAATTGGTGGCGACACAACCTCTTCTCAAAAAGGATTAATTATTAGCATTACAGCTATTGGCGAAGCGAATTTAGAAGAAATAACCTACAGAAACGGCGCACAACAAACTGATTTATTAGTTGTTTCTGGCGATTTAGGTTCGGCTTATATGGGTTTACAAGTTTTGGAAAGAGAAAAACAAGTGTTTCAAGTCAACCCAAATAATCAGCCTATTTTAGATGATTATACCTATTTAATTGAACGTCAATTGAAGCCAGAAGCCAGAAATGACGTAAAAGAATTACTTGAAAAATTAGAAGTACAACCTACCGCTATGATTGATATTTCAGACGGATTATCCTCTGAAATTATGCATATTTGTAAGCAAAGTAAATTAGGCTGTAATGTGTACGAAGATAAAATTCCAGTTGACCCACAATTAATTAATGTGTGTGAAGAATTTAATGTAGATATTACCACTATTGCCTTAAATGGCGGAGAAGACTACGAATTGCTTTTCACAATTAAAATGGACGATTTCGAAAAATTAAAACACAATCCAAATTTCACCATTATTGGTCATATGGTTGCGGAAAGTGAAGGGATGCACTTGGTGACTCGTGCCAACACAAAAATTGAGCTTAAAGCCAGAGGCTGGAATGCAATAAACGAGGAATAAAATAACTTGGTTACAAAGAATTTTATCAAAACTTCAATAACCATTAAAATAATTAATGATATTCATAAAAATTACAAATGTTTTTTAATAAATTACAGCGCAACTTCTGAATGTATAATTTAGTATTTTTGAAAATTAAACTAAAAAACTATGAAAAAAATTATTTTATTATTAACCTATTTTACATTCTTACAAATAGGTTATTCTCAGGATTATGTTGATATTGTTAAGTTTTCAACTAATAATACTACTTTAGGAAACATACAAGAAGCAAATCAAACAAACGCAAACAAAAACTTCGAAACTAGCGTTAACAATGTTAATTTTGAATTGTACTATCCTAAAAAACTATCTGAAAAGTTGGTATTATTAACTGGTTTAACGGCAGAAAATACACGGTTAAATTTGTCTAAAGGCGCAGATAGAACTAGTTTAACAATGACCCGTTTAAATTTGGGATTTAAGTACCAACACTCAGAAAAATGGTCTGGAACGTATGTATTATTACCAAAAATTGCTTCAGATTTTAATGCGATTGGATCAAACGATTTTCAAATTGGAGCTCTAGCTGTTTTAGATTATCAATATAGTGAATCGTACAAAATTAAATTTGGTATGTACAGTTCAACAGAAAATCACGGTTCTACGCTAACGCCTTTAATTGGAATGTGGCACCGTTCTAAAAATAATAAATTTTACATAAACGCTACGCTTCCTATTCGTATGGATGCTAATTATTCGTTAACTAAAAACCTAAGTATAGGATCCGATTTATTAACGTCTATTAAGTCTTATAACTTATCAGAGTTTAAATCTAATTTTTATGTTCAGGAGGAATCGATTAGATTTGCTTTATACACCGCATTAGGATTAATGGATAACTCATTAATATTAAGAGGTAAAGTAGGATTAGATACTACAGATTATGGAATGTTTAATGCCAACGAAAAAGTTGGTGTACAGGTATTAACATTTCCGCTAAGTGGAGACAAAAGAAATAGATTGAATGCTGAATTTGATTCTTCATTATATGTAGGATTTGACGCTATCTACCGATTTGACTTAACAAAAAATAAATAATACTACACTTCTTATTAAATATAATACCTGATAAATTTTAAAATTTATCAGGTATTTTTTTATATTAGTTTCTGGTCTTCCATTTCGTAAAAGGAATCGATATTTAAATTTTTTTGTTGCGAGGCCATCACGGCTAATTCGTCACAACGTTCGTTTTGATGATGGTTGTTGTGCCCTTTAATCCAAATAAATTTCACGTGATGTTGTCTGTAAATTTTTAAAAAGCGCATCCATAAATCGGGATTTTTTTTGTCTTTGAAATATTTCTTCTCCCAACCAAATACCCAACCTTTTTCTACAGAATCCACAACATATTTAGAGTCTGAAACAACCAAAACGTTGGTTTTTGGTGCTTTCAATTTTTCTAAACCTACTATTACGGCTAACAATTCCATTCTGTTATTAGTAGTATGTCTGAATCCTTCAAAAAATTCTTTTTTGTAAGGCGTGCCCACCATTTCCATCACCACACCATAACCCCCAGGACCAGGATTTCCTTTGGCAGCGCCATCTGTGTATATGTGAACTTGGTAGGACATTTTAGATTGTTAGATTTTTAGATTGATTAGATGTTGAAATTAAGAAATTTTAGTGGGTTTGACTTTCTAGGGAGTCTAACCTTCTATGAATCTCTCAATCACGTTCGGAAAATGTTCCATTTCTAATTCGTGAATTTTTTGTGCGATTTCTTCTGCTGTTTTACAATTTTCAATATTTACGTTAGTTTGAAATATAAATTCACCTTCATCAAAATGTTCATTTACGTAATGTACTGTGATTCCTGTTTCCTTTTCTTTATTTTCTAAAACCGCTTGGTGAACGTGAATGCCATACATACCTTTTCCGCCATAATTTGGCAACAATGCTGGATGAATATTAATTACTTTATTCGGAAATTCATTAATAATATGCATAGGAAATTTCAATAAAAATCCTGCCAACACAATTAAATCGGGTTGCAATTGCTTTAGCTGATTTAAAACGGTATCGTCTGAAAGTTGCATTTTATTAAAAACAAAAGTAGGAACATTAAATTTTTTTGCCCTTTCAATTACTTTAGCTTCAGAATTGTTAGAAAACAAACCAACAACTGAAACGGCATTGGACGTGTCAAAATAAGTCATAATATTTTCAGCATTAGAACCATTTCCGGAAGCAAAAAGCACAATTTTCTTCATTCAATTCTGTTTTATTTAACTTATTGCAGCAATAAACCACATAAATATCACACAAAAGTATAAATTCATTTAGGTTTAACGGCAAAAAAAAATGAAATAATAAATTAATTCGCTCTAAATATGCTTAAAAATAGGGTGTTTTAAGTTTTTTTTGTATATTCGTTGTTATATTTACTAACAAAAATGTTGTTTTAAAATAAAGTTTTTTATTTTTGCCAACAAATAATTAAAAATTGAAAATTATGTCAGACATTGCATCAAGAGTAAAAGCGATTATCGTGGACAAATTAGGTGTTGACGAAAACGAAGTAGTAACAGAAGCAAGCTTCACTAACGATTTAGGTGCTGATTCATTAGACACTGTAGAGCTTATTATGGAATTCGAAAAAGAATTTGATATTCAAATTCCAGACGACCAAGCTGAAAACATTGCTACTGTAGGTCAAGCAATTTCTTACATCGAAGAAGCTAAGAAATAATAACCTTTCATCCGTATAATTTATTTTATACGGATGTTGTTATTTTTTGTTTCTGTTTTTAAAAATCTTTGTTTAGATTTGTAAAAACATTGATTGTATTACAATCATTCACATAAGACATTTATGTAATACCCAATGTTGATATTTAATTATGACACATTGGGTTTTTCTATATAACTAAAAAATAATTTATGCAATTAAAACGTGTAGTGGTAACAGGACTTGGAGCATTAACTCCAATTGGAAACAACATTCAAGAATATTGGAATGCCTTAATTAGCGGTAAAAGCGGTGCGGCTCCAATTACATATTATGATACCGAAAAACATAAAACCAAATTTGCTTGCGAAGTAAAAAACTTCAATGTCGAAGAATTTATCGATAGAAAAGAAGCTAGACGTATGGATAAATTTGCACAATATGCCATTGTAGCTGGTGAACAAGCAATTGCAGATTCAGGCATTTTGGAATCAAATGTAAATAAGCAAAGAGTTGGTGTTATTTGGGGTGCTGGAATTGGTGGTTTAGAAACCTTCCAAGAAGAAGTGCTGAGTTATGCTAAAGGAGACGGAACACCTCGTTTTAATCCGTTCTTTATTCCTAAAATGATTGCCGATATTGCTCCTGCTCATATTTCTATGAGAAATGGCTTTATGGGTCCAAACTATACAACAGTTTCTGCTTGTGCTTCTTCAGCAAATGCTATGATTGACGCTTTTAACTACATTCGTTTAGGAATGTGTGATGTAATTGTGTCTGGAGGTTCTGAAGCAGCAGTAACTATTGCAGGAATGGGTGGCTTTAACTCTATGCAAGCGTTATCAACAAGAAATGATTCACCAGAAACAGCTTCAAGACCGTTTGATGCTAACAGAGATGGTTTTGTTTTAGGCGAAGGCGCTGGTGCTTTAGTTTTTGAAGAATACGAACACGCGAAAGCACGTGGTGCTAAAATATATTGTGAAGTTGGAGGTGGCGGAATGTCATCTGATGCGTATCACTTAACTGCTCCACATCCAGAAGGAATTGGAGTGATTGCAGTGATGGAAAATACCTTACGCGATGCAGGTATGAAACCAGAAGAAGTAGATCACATCAATACTCACGGAACCTCAACACCTTTAGGAGATGTTGCAGAATTAAAAGCAATTAGTCATGTTTTTGGAGCACACGCTAAAAATATAAATATCAATTCTACAAAATCAATGACAGGGCATTTGTTAGGAGCAGCTGGTGCAATTGAAGCAATTGCTTCTATTTTAGCAATGAAACACAGTCTTGTTCCTCCAACAATAAACCACACAACAGTAGATGAAAATATTGATCCATCATTAAACTTGACTTTAAACACGCCTCAAAAAAGAGAAATTAAAGTGGCAATGAGTAATACTTTTGGATTTGGTGGACATAATGCTTGTGTGCTTTTCAAAAAATTAGAAGAATAACTTCATGCGTCGCATTTTAAATAAAATATTGAAAAAATCCCCTTCTTCTAATCAAGACGGGGTTTTTTTTGAAAAAATTACCAAAATTTTGGGATTCAAGCCCAATACAGAAATTTATTATAAACACGCTTTTACGCACCGTTCTGCAAATCAAACTGATGAAAAAGGATTTCCAATAAGTTACGAACGATTAGAATTTTTAGGTGATGCCATGTTAGGTAGTGTTATTGCTGCACATTTGTATAAAAAAGTACCAACTGGCGATGAGGGTTACTTAACAAAAATGCGATCTAAAATTGTAAGTAGAGAACATTTAAATGAATTAGGCAGAGATTTTAATTTGGTTCAATTTATAGAAAGTAAAGTGAGTCCTTCCCATTTTGGAGACAATATTCACGGAAATTTATGCGAAGCTTTTATTGGCGCCATATATTTAGATAAAGGTTATCCGTATTGTGAGAAATTTATTCAGGAAAAAATCATCAAACAATATGTGGATATTGAACGTTTAGAAGGAAAAGTAATTAGCTATAAAAGTCTAATTATCGAATGGTGTCAGAAAGAAAAAATTACTTTTAAATTTGATATTTTTGAAGATGATGGTAAAGAAGGCGTAAAGTATTTTGGTGTGAAATTACTAATGGACAATCAGGTAATTAGCAAAGCCAGAGCTACTTCTAAGAAAAAAGCAGAAGAAACTGCTGCAAAAAGAGCTTTTTTTGCGTTACAAGATAAAATTGAAAACAAATCCTAAATTTTTTTATCAACTACAACGTTTGAATTAAAAATTTAATAGTTTAGAAACCTTTTTTACTACAATTTAATAATTTTTACTCCTATCTTTACGATTATTAAAAAAATAAATGGCAAATCTTAAACTTACATTCGACGATTTTGAATCAAATGATTTTGAGTTACTTGCTATTCATTCTAATTTAAAAGATTTTAAATTAACCTTTTTAATAAACTTAAAATTGAATGTTTTAATGGCAAAAAATGATAACGAAATTTCTATAAAATCTTCTAACGGAACGGGAAAATTTTCAAGATTTAGTTATGATGATTATAACCAAGATATTACTTGGGAACTCATTAAAAATCAAACCAATTTTAATTCAAACCAAAATAATACGGGTTTCTTTTCTGAGGATAACATCACAATGAATTTGATTCCAGAATTAAAAACAGCCGATTATTTATTAAAAATAGACAATATAGATTCAAGCTTTAAAAGCGAAGAAGTTATTAAAAAAATAAGTACCATACAAAATGTTTCTACCATTTATAAAGTAGATACAACTAATTTAAAATCGATAAACAATTTAATTTTTTAAAGATGCATACAACAAAAAAAACAAAAATTGTTGCCACATTAGGTCCCGCTTGTAGTAGCAAAGAAGTAATTAAAAAAATGATTGACGCGGGAGTTAATGTTTTTAGAATTAACTTTTCACATGCTGATTATACAGATGTAAAAGAAAGAATAGATATTATCCGCGAATTAAATACAGAATTTGGCTATACCACTTCTATTTTAGCCGATTTACAAGGTCCAAAATTACGCGTTGGTGTAATGAAGGAAGATGTAATGGTGCATCCTGGAGATATTATTACTTTCCAAACCTCAGAAGATGTTCCTGGAACTGCTGACAGAGTGTATATGAACTATAAAGAATTTCCAAAAGATGTAAATCCTGGAGAAAGAATCCTTTTAGATGATGGAAAACTTATGTTTGAAGCCATTG
>NZ_JBIKJI010000079.1:0-9515 GCF_044361065.1 Flavobacterium sp. | reverse complement strand
CACCTATGAAAGGTGTTTTTGTAAACGGAAAATTAAACGATTTTGTGTTTGAAAAAATGGAACTTACCGAAAGTGGCATTGTTGCCTTTATTACTTCATCAGGTTCAATGAAAATTACAATTGATGGAATGGAATAGGTATAGGTAAAAGGGATTAGGTATAGGGTATAGGGTATAAAGTAAAAGACGCTTTTAATAAAAAATTATTGAACTACTTCTTTTTTCTTTTGTTTTAATCGCCATACTGCGTAAAAAACACCCGCTACTAAAATATATGGGATAGCCATTAAGTACACAATTCCGTCATTAACACCTTCGGCAACTGCTTTGTTTGCTTCGTTTTGTAAAGAAGCTCTGCACATAGCACATTGTGCGTTTCCTTCAAGTAAAAAGAAACAAGTAAAAAGTAAAAAATAAAACTTTTTTTGTAAATACTTTTGACTTTTGACTTTTGACTTTTGACGTTTTGCGTTACTTAACATAATATGGCGAAATCATTACATAAACCACCACACCTGTAATGGCTACATATAACCAAATAGGAAAAGTAATTCTTGCTAATTTTTTATGCTTATCAAATCGATACGCTAAAGCTCGAACATACGTAATTAATACTAAAGGAATAATAATTACTGAAAGTGAAATATGTGTAATAAGAATAAACAAATAATTATATCTTTCAAAACCAATTGCTATTCTTTCTGATTCTTCTAAGATAGAATTATGGTTTGTATCACCAAACACAGCGGAAATTGAAGTCATATGGTACGCCACATACATTAATAAAAAAGCTAAAGAACAAGCAATAGCTGTTTTCATTAAATATTCGTGTAGTTTTCTTTTACCGTTTTTTATAGCTAACACGGCTATAACTAATAAAACCGCGGTAATTCCGTTTATAGTTGCATAGATAGGTGGTAAAAAGTTTAAAGGTTCCACATCGTACCCTAATTTTCTTAAATTCACACCAAATAAAGCAGCTACAGCAATTGGAATAATAATAGATACAGCTGTTATTAGTTTATTGTATTTTGTTTCGATGTTGTTTTCCATTTTAATTATTTTTTTCGAACACAGATTGAAGAAATTATATTAATTTCTAAAATTCATATAATAAGTTATTAATTTTTATAATCACTCTTTTAATAATAATTTAATATCTTCTTTAATGGCATCAATTCCTGATTGTTCAAGGCCATCGTAATACATAATTGGGTTACCAAATTTATCTTTTCGACATCTGATATTTCCTTCTTTATCAATTAGGGCAAAAAGTCCTGAATGTTCGAAACCACCTTGTGCTTTATCATTTTTACCGGCAAAGATATTAAATCCTTTATTTGCAATACTCATAATATACTCATAATCACCTGTTAAAAAATGCCAATTCGAATGTTTTACACCTAATGATTTAGCGTGCTCTTTTAAGGCGGCGGCTGTATCATTTTCGGGATCTATAGTGATTGAAGCAATTCCGAAATTTAAGTCGCCATAAAAAGTTTCTTGCAATTGCAACATATTTTGATTCATTTTCGGGCAAATTGTTGGACAAGATGAAAAGAAAAATTCAACCACATAGACTTTTTCCAAATATGATTTATCTGATATTTTCTTACCGTTTTGGTCTGTTAGTTCAAAAGAAGGTACTTTAGCTAATTTTTCTAAACCGCTATCTTTAAATCTTTCAGTTAATTCTTTTACTGTCCAAATTCCAAACAATAAAACAATAAATGATATTCCTATATATGAGTTTTTTTTCATGAATCAATTAATTTATTCTAAGCATTAAGTTATCTATTTTTTAATTACCTCTTGTTCAATTTTATCTCTAAAATCATCTTTACGTTTGTTCTTTTTTAAAGCCAAACGGTATTCGCGAAGTAATATTTTAACATCATCTGACATTTCATTATGTAACTCTGCAGCAGAAATGGTGTTATAACATTCTCTATATTCTACTTTCCCTTTAATTTTCTGACCTTTTCTTCCTCTTAAACTTTTTTCTTTATCTAAAATATACACAAAAGGAGAGCCTGTAAATGCATCTAATTTATTTTTAAATTTAAAGGTATTATAGTACGATTCAATAGCTTCAGGTTTTCCGAAAAGAAAATGCCAATTTTTTAAATCATTTGAGAGTCTTCTAAACTCCAACATTATGGCTTTAATTTTTTCTTGATTGCCATCTGGTAAAATCATCACCATTTGAAAATCTTTAAATCCGCCATATTTATTATAAATTTTCTGATTTAAGTTAAATAAATTCGCTTTTACTTCTTCGATATTACTTCCTGGAAAACCTAAAACAGTAATATTTTTATCTAAAACCACTTTCTCACCATTTAATGAAACAAATTCATTTGAAAGTTCAGTATGATTTTTTGAAATAACGGGTAGGAATAAGGAATTGTGCGAGGCTGTTGCGAAAAACATATAAGCCACTATTGGCAAAATGAAGAGTACAGTTAATACGATATATTTTTTCACTACAGAAAAGTTAAATATTGATATACAAAGATAAAAAAAATCCCGTTTCAATATAAATCGGAACGGGATTATTATTATTTATTTTATTAAAACATCCATTTGTAATGAGAATTTTCAAATACTTCAAAAATATAATCTGCTTCAATTAAAATAATAAAACATAAATATAAAATTAAGAATACTAATGGAGCTACAACAGACCAGCGTAAACTTTTCTTTTCACCTTCTAAGTGCATAAAAGCCCACATAATATAATATGCTTTTACGATTGTTAAAATGATAAACAACCAGTTAAGTAAACTCATTTTAATAAAAGTTCCAAAAAATAAAGCATCTGGTTTTGTAATACCAAAATAAACTTCAACTGTTGTAATGATAGATAAGATTCCGAATACTGTCCAGATTCTTTTCATATTAGATTCGTGTGCGTGTGCCATAATATTTTATTTTTACTAAAAATTAAACTAAATAGAAGAATGTAAATACAAACACCCATACTAAATCGACAAAGTGCCAATATAAACCAACTTTCTCAACCATCTCATAACTTTTTCTTCTTTCATAAGTACCTAATAATACGTTAAAGAAAACTAAGATATTTAACATTACACCAGAGAATACGTGGAAACCGTGGAAACCTGTAATGAAAAAGAAGAAATCTGCGAATAATTTATGACCGTACTCGTTTCTAATTAAACTTGCACCTTCAACAACTAAAATTGCGTCTTTCAATTTAGTTTCTGATTCAGCACGAGAAAGTACTGTTTTTTCTTTTTTCTTTGTAATGAATTCTGTTCTAACCAAAATTTCAGGATGTGATTTAAATCCAGCCATTACTTCATTAACAGAGTATTGTGGTAATTCGTGGTCTTCTTCCATAAACCAAACCCCTTTATCTCTTGTTAACTGCTCTCTTTCTTCAGGTAAAGTAGCAGCAAATTCTTCTAATTTGACTCTTTTGTATCCTGTTTTTTCAGATTTATCTACTTTCACAAATTGTAAAATAGAACCTCCAGCCGTTTCTACTGCACCATACTCACCTTTGATGAAATTCTTCCATTCCCAAGCTTGAGAACCTAAGAACATAAAACCACCAATTACTGTAAGTAACATATAAACAGCAACTTTTGTTTTTTGTAATTTATGACCTGCATCAACAGCGATAACCATCGTTACTGATGAAAAGATAAGGATAAACGTCATCAATGCCACATAGTACATAGGTGCGTTTACACCGTGTAGAAATGGAAAGTGCGTAAATACCTCATCGGCAATTGGCCAAGTTTCGATAAATTTAAATCTTGAAAATCCGTAAGCAGCGATAAAACCTGAAAAGGTTAAAGCATCTGATACGATGAAAAACCACATCATCATTTTACCATAAGTGGCTCCCATTGGTCCTGGACCTCCGTCTAAAGCGTGTTCATTATTAACCGTAGCGCTCATATAATAGTTATTGTTAAAAAGTTCCCAAATTTATTGATTTTTTTCTATTTGAAAAAATAGAAAAATAAAAACAAGTAAACCCAAATAAAATCCATAAAGTGCCAATAGATGCCACTTAGCTCAATACCAAGGCATTGCGATGAATTGTATTTTTGTTTATAATGATTATAAATTACATAAATTAATGAAATCATACCTCCAAATAAATGTGCTACGTGTACAAACACAAAAGCATACAAAAAAGAGACCGTTACTTTACTTGAAGAACCAAAAGGAACTAACCCTTGATTAAACAACAAATCAAATCCTTTAAATTGAAGATAGACAAATGATATTCCTAAAGCTAACGTAAGTAATAAATATACTTTTGTTAAAGAATGATTATTAGATTTAATGGCTCTTTTTGCCAAATAAAAAGTAACACTGCTTATTAGCAATATTATTGTACTGTACGTAAATGTTGTAGGAATAACTAACTCTTTCAACCAATCTGGGCGTTGTTTGCTCACCACAAATGCACTGGTTAATCCTGCAAAAATCATTATTATGCTTATCATTGCAAAATACAATAACATTTTATATGTTTTTGCTTTTTTATCGTAAGCTTCTTGTTCTGAACTACTTTTCATTTTTATTTGTTTAAACACATTTTTAATATAGAAATTTTGTGTTCTATATTGTTTATTTCTTGAATTATACAAATTTATCAATTACATATATAATTTGCAACAAAGTTATGTAAGTTACGCTTACTAACATTAATTTTTTTGCAGTTTTTGCATCTCTATTTTTATATAATTTTATGGCATAAAATAGCATCCAACAACCTAATAAAAAAACCACAACTGCTGCTGCTACGGACAATTGCAAAGCTCCTGTAAATCCAAATACTGGCAAAATAGATGCAACCATTAGCCAAAAAGTATATAAAATAATTTGTATGGCTGTTTTATTATCTCGTTTTCCTGTTGGCAACATAAAAAAACCGGCTTTTTCATAGTCTTCAAATAAAAACCAACCTATTGCCCAAAAATGTGGAAATTGCCAAAAAAACTGAATTAAAAATAAAGTCCCCGCTTCAATTCCGAAACTTCCTGTGGCTGCTACCCATCCTAACATAAAAGGAATAGCGCCTGGAAAAGCACCTACAAAAACAGATAAAGGCGTTAATGTTTTTAATGGCGTATACAAACTTACGTACATAAATATAGAAATAGCTCCAAACATTGCCGTTTTTGGATTGATAAAATACAATACAACCAAACCAATACACGTTAATACAAAACCTAAAGTTAATGCATTATTCACAGACATTCTACCAGATGGTACAGGACGATTTTTTGTTCTGTCCATTTTCGCATCTAAATCTTTTTCTATAACTTGATTAAAAATATTAGAAGCGCCCACCATACAATAGCCGCCAATGGCTAATAATATTAATGTGATAACGCTAAAAGGATGTTTGTCTGAAAAACCTAACAAGTACCCCACAATAGAAGAAAACACTACACTTATTGCTAAGCCAGCTTTTGTAATTTCTTTAAAATCTAAGAAAATCGATTTTAATGTGACGGTAGTTGTTTTCAAAAGTGAATTTTTAATCGAGTGCAAAGATAGTAAGAAGATTTTGGTTTTCGCAATACTTAGTAAAGCAAATTCAAAATTTATAATTTAATAATTTCCAGAATCTAATACCCCGTCTGAAATGGATTTTGCTGCAGAAGTTCCAATTCGTTTTACACCTAATTGTATCATTTGAAGCGCTTCTTCTTTTGTTTTGATACCACCAGACGCTTTCACTTGTAGTGGAAATGCATTTTCCAACATCGCAATAATTGAGGGAACCGTGGCGCCATTTGGCAATCCGTTTGATGTTTTATAAAGTCCCGTAGACGATTTCACAAAAACCGAATCAAAGTCTTTTTCAGTAAAGTTAGCAACTACTACATTTTTTATTAATGAAGTCAATTGAATAATTTGCGAGCCATTTAACGCTGCAACTTCAATAATCCACTTGATTTTTTTACGATGCGCTAATGCTAATTTTGTTCCTTGCAGCACTTCTTGTTTTACTAAATCAATTTTACCTAATTTAAAGGCTTCAAAATTAATTACAAAATCCAATTCATCTACTCCGTTTTCAATGGCAGTTTTGGCTTCACTTATTTTTTCTTCAATAGAAAAAGTGCCTTCTGGAAATCCAATTACGGTGCCAATTAACACTTTTGAAGCGGCATCTACCAATTGCTTCTTAGCATCAACAATTTTATCTGGACAAAGCATAACTAACATAAACTTTTCTTCAATTGCTTCGCGTACAAAATCATTAACAATTTGATTGTTTTCTTTTTCAGAAACGCCCGCTTGTTTGGCTGTTTTTAAATACGTTGAATCTAAGTAATGCTTTATATTCATTATATGAATTTATTGATTAAACAAAAAACATCTCAACTAATGTGAGATGTTTTTGTTTTGTATAACGTGGTAAGATTTTACTAATATAAAACTTGTTATAGCGCCTAAGGCATTTGCAACAATATCATACCAATCAAAAGCCCTGTTTTGTGTAAAGTTTTCTTGTAAAAATTCAATACTAATTCCTAACAAAAATGCTATGAAAAGAACGATTAAAAAATATCGTAATGAAATGTGTTTTAAACTCATAATCCATAAGAAAACAAATACAAAATAGAATACAAAATGTATAATTTTATCTATATTCTCAAAGGAAATTATTGGCAAACTTGGCGTATCGTTTAAACACAAATAAATAATTAGAAGTGTCCAAAAAATGGCACAAATTTTAAAAAAATTATGCCCCAATAAGTGCCGCGTAATCTTCACTTGATAGTAATTGTGCCGCTTCAGAAGCATCAGATATTTTTACTTTTACCATCCATCCTGCACCATATGGATCAGAATTTACAGCTTCTGGATTACTTTCTAAGTTGTCATTAAACTCGATAATTTCTCCACTTACTGGTAAAAATAAATCTGAAACCGTTTTAACTGCTTCCACAGTTCCAAAAACTTCATCTTTATCTAAAGTTTGGTCTAACGTTTCTACTTCAACATAAACAATATCTCCTAATTCTTTTTGAGCAAAATCAGTAATTCCTACTGTTGCTACATCTCCATCAATTGAAACCCACTCGTGGTCTTTTGTGTACTTTAAATTCGCTGGTATATTCATCTTATTAATTGTGTTTTTATTTTAGCAAATGTAAATTATATTCTTTAAAGTCGCAAGTGATAAAGTTGTAAAGTCGAAAGTCAAAAGTCGAAAGTCGTAAAGTGATTGACATAATGACTTTCAGACATTCGGCTTTCGACTAATATTAATTTCCGAAATTATATCGTAATGTAAATCCAGAACGGATATTTGTTAACGGGAAAGCTGTTGATATAACCGCTTTAGAAAACTGATGATCGTAAAAGAAAATAGCTGTAAAATTCTTACTGAAAGAATAATCTGCAGTTAACTTGAATGACCAAATATTTTGACCGCCACCTAATTGATTGTTGTTATAATCTAAATATCGAACAATTGTCATATTCTCTCGTAATGTGAAATCGGCTTTTAGATTAATATCACTCTTAATCATCCCTTGCGCATTGTCAGCTAATTTTGAGTTAATTTGAACACCTTTAATTCTGTATCCTAAACGAACTGTATAATCATTTCCTTGCACTTCGGTTAATAGGTTGTTGTCAAAACTCATATTCAAACTTCTGTCTTTTTTAACTTCAGCCATCACATTAAATGAATTTTTCAATTCAAAACTCACGTTAATTAACGGATTAAATTGCTCGGTTAAATTGACATTTGAAGTAATGATTTCTGGAAATAAATTACCTTTTGTATCCGTTGGACTTGGATTTAAGTTACTTCTAAATGCGTTTACACTATAACTAGAACGATATCCGTGTTGTATCGAGAATTTTTTGAAATTATCTTTAAACCAAGCCATTTTCATAAATCCTGTATATTTCAGTGTCCAGTTTGGCAATGGAAAATTAGAAAATAAACCGTTTTGTACTTTATCCGTTTTGACACCAGTATAAGCAGATAAAAAAGCCGGCACTAAAACACGTTGGCTATTTTTGCCAAATTTGGTAGGAAAACCATCTAATTCTCTTGGAAAATTTGCTGTTCCATAATAATCTTCAGCTAAACGAGTTGCAATTGCGTATCTGTTTTTTCGGAATCTATCGAAAATTTCAGATTCATTTTCATCGCTTGCTTTGAAAGCTGTTTTTATCATCACGGTAGAAATACTAAAATTTCCTGTACTAAAAGGTGCTCTTGATTGATAGTTTCCGCCAACAGCATCATATTGTTCAGAATAATTTTCAGTGATATTTCTTTCTGCATTAATATCGATTCCTAAGTCGGGTATCAATTCTAATCTAGCAGTGTAATCTAATTTTTTAGATTTAATTTGAGAAAAACTCTGGTTAAACTCAGGATAATTGGTTAAGTAACCCATTTTTGCTGCTTCGTATCGAATATCAGCTTGATCCCCAAAGACAAATCCTAAAGTAGGTCTTGAACTTCCAAAAAACCCTAAACCTGGTAAATAACCTGGCAACAACGTTCCGCCAGATTCTGTATAATTAACCTGAATATTTTTTACAGAAGTTAGTAAGCCAATTGCAAATTTAGCAAACGCATTTCTCTCTTCCGTTTGAGGTTGTTTTGGCGCCGTATTGGTTACTTTTTCACCTGGTTTTGGCGGCGCTTTTTTAGTGTTTGCAGGTTGTTTTTTCTGTTTTTTTACTGTTAAACCTATATATTTATAAAACATATTCATATCTAATCCTGCATTTATTTTATGCGAATTGGCATTCTGAATAGTGTTTCCTAATTGATAGATCGTTCCGTCTAAGGCTTGAAAAGTTGAGAATGCATCTGAAGATCGTTGCCAACTATAATCTCCGGTATACACATAAGAAGTTTTAACAAAACTTAAAGCTGGAATTTTATTAATTGGTAAATCGTAATTAGCTGTTATTTGTTGGTTATGCGTGTTTGTTGTTCCAAAATTCCAATAATCGTTCCAAATATCTAAATCGTTAATTGGGTTATTTTGTGTGTCAAAATAATTACGAACAATATTATTATTCGCTGCTGTATAATTTAATTTTAATGATTTTGTGATTGGGAAATTTACGCCATACTGATAATTGAAGAAATAATTTCTTCTATATAAGGGATCCAAACCAATACCTTGAACATCAATTAATCTGAATTGTTGACGATTAAATTGTCTAGTAATATTTGAATTAAACGTTACGTTACTTGGCAAAAAGTTAAAATTAAAATCGCTTATTGCTTTATAATATCCGTTTTTCTTGAAAAATTTATTTTTCTTAAAAGGTTCAATAGATTTTGCTTTAAATGAATACGCATAATCTAAAGAGGTTTTTTGTTGTTGATCTACCAAATTTTCAACTTGAAAATCGTGATGTAACATTTCGTTGAAAGAATAAGAAAGCGTAATATTTTCTACATCATAAAAATGTTGTTTTTGATTGTCGCCTCTGTCTTTTTTTACACCAATGAAGTTCACACTAGTTCGC